>CAKQCC010000007.1 GCA_934216625.1 uncultured Lactobacillaceae bacterium | reverse complement strand
ACTGGAATGCTGTACTGACTTAATTTTCCGTAATATTTAGCGTTCTGGTGCTGATATATCCCGTTCGAAACGTTCGCCGGGCCATCAATTTGATCGGTCGCCAATTTGTAGTTACTGGATAATAAATGATTGGTTTGAATATCACTTAGCGGCTTGCCAATTTGGTTAGATTGACTGAAGACGTCCGCCCCTACTGGTTCACCAGTTTGCTGATTATAATATTGATAATCGTTGGCGTTCGCCTTCTTGGCTAAATTAACGTTAACCGTAATCACGGTACCTTGGTATTGATTACCATGATAAGTAAATGTCTGATTAGATTTCTGGGACGATTGATCAGAATAAAGAACGTAATTACTAGCGTTCGATAATGAACTAGCTCCGGGCATCCCAGATAACTGATCATTTTCGGCTGGTGAAGTCATCTTCTGGTTTAAATCATTATCGTTGTTAAGGTGATTACCGTTAAAGTAATATTCATACCGATAAATCGTGTTCCGGCGCTGCCAGGTCGAACCGGCCGCTAAATGATCATCGCTTTGAACCGTGGTTTCGCCGTTTTGCCAGCCGTTGGGTGCATCGGCAGCTAAACCGTCACTGGTGCTGTCACTGAGTGAATCGGAAGGCTGGCTTCCGGTGGTTATCGTGCTTAAATTGTAGTCGTTCGCGAACAAATTCGCGTTGTTAGAAAGATCGGACACCATTAAATGACTACCGTTAAAATCACTTAACGCTGTGAAGTTTGCGAACAAATTACTGGCGTCGCTAGGCGCAATCACGTCGTTACTACTAACGTTAATTTCTTTAATTTGATTTTTAACGCCGTTCAAAGCCGTTGGGAACGAATCCATCTCATCTCGGCGACCGTCATTACCGCTGCCAATGGTCAAAATATGTTGATTTGGGTCGTATTCCCAGTGAGCTGCGCTATCACTCGGGTTATCCTGACCGTTACTCGTCCAATAACCATATTGAACTGAAGGAGTACTGCTAACTACTGGCAAAGATAACGGATTACTACCGTTAATTGCGTTCGGAAAATGACTAGCTTGACTAGCTAACTGGTAACCCGATTTTAGATTGCTAGTAACGTCATTATCACTCGTTACTTTGGTTCCGGCAGCAACCGGTGTTGAAATTTTGAAATTAGGCTGACCACTCTTGTTATTAACCGTTTGGCCGGTCACGAAATCAAAGTATTGAACCTGGGGCTGATACTTCTGAACCGCACCACTCCGCAATCGAGGTGCAGTTCGATTCAAGCCGGTTCTGCTTTGTAAAGCCGCCCGTTGAACCAAATTAGCGGTCAACTGATGAGCCTGCGAAGTGATCCGGGACTGATGATTAGTTACCGAACGTCCCTGTTGACCAGTCAGCGTATATGTATTTTGGGCTGAAGTTTGTTTCTGCTGCTGATTGGTCCGCTGATTAGGGTCCGGAACGTTTGCACTTGCGTGGGCTTCAGCATGAGCGGCACCGACACCTAACATGCCGAGGAGTGCCATACTCATAACCACCCATTGTTTTTTAACTTTATGCAGGACTTTTCGGTCGTTTACCTTTCGAAAATTTCGTTTGTTATACTCCATCACGATCACACTCCTTTGAAGCCAGAACTAATCATAACGTTAATTTTGATGAAGTTTTTATCAATTTCTAATTTAGATTATAGCCTCTTTTAACCCCATTGTGAAAAAAGGGCAAAAAAAATCATTAGCAATTATTAAAATTGCTAATGAACATAATGGAGTACAATAAAAATCAATCATTAATGATAAAAAAGTTTTACACAGTCATCATAATATCAAACCGAAAATTAATTTTCAAATTATTATTGTTCAGCACCGGGCGCCCACTTAAATTCAAGGCCCGGATTGGCGTTTAAATCGGGCCCCGCAAACTTCTTTTCACGGTAAAAGACGCTCGCTGCACCACCAATCATCGCGGCGTTATCTCCACATAATTTCCGGGGTGCCTTTAAGAATTCAGTCTTCGGGAATTTGTTTCGCAAGACCTGCTTAAGTTTAGCCCGTAAGCCCAAATTAGCGGCGACTCCGCCGCCAAGGATTAACTGTTTGGCGGGATAAATTTTCAAGGCCCGAACGGTTTTGTCAACCAAAACGTCAACTACCGCCGCTTGAAAACTGGCTGCTAAATCAGTCCGGTTCAAGTGATCACCAACCTGATGAGCATGGTGAACGGTATTTAAGAAGGCGCTTTTTAGGCCGCTAAAACTAAAGTCCAAGTTCTTTGATTTTTCCATCGCCCGTGGGAAATGAAAAACGTCGTGTCCTTGATGAGCTAAACGATCCACTTCAGGTCCGGCCGGATAAGTAATTCCCATGACCCGGCCAATTTTGTCATAAACTTCACCAGCAGCATCATCCCTGGTTTCGCCAATGATTTCGAACTGGCCTTCTTTAGGCATCGTCACTAATTCGGTGTGACCACCGGAAACCACCAGTGCCAACGCCGGAAAGCGAATCGGTTCAAGAAACCGGGCCGCGTAAATGTGACCAGCTAAATGATTAACCGGAATCAGCGGTAAATGATGCGCCCAAGCCAGAGTTTTAGCAGCGGTAACGCCAATCAAAAGCGCACCCACTAATCCAGGACCGTAAGTCACGGCCACAGCATCTAAATCCCGATAACTAACGTGAGCTTCTCTCATCGCGTCCCGAATGCAGTACGTGACCTCTTCAATGTGGTGCCGGCTCGCGACTTCGGGGACTACGCCCCCGAAACGTTTATGACTTTTAATTTGAGTTGCCACCACGTTCGACAAAATTTGGCAGCCGTTTTTGACGATCGCCACACTAGTTTCGTCACAACTAGATTCAAACGACATGATTAGATTAGATTGCAAAATTAAAGCCCTCGTTCAATTAGATCTTAGCTTGATACATATCAACGTAAGCTCCTGGTCTGCGGTCGGCATTCGGATGCTGCTTTCGCCAACGAGCCTGGGCTGGCGTTAGGCGCAAATAATTCGGCAGGAAAGCGTTAACGTCGCGAACTGGTGTCTGGTGTTCACCGTATAAGCCTAATTGACCAGCCTGGGGAAGATTATCAAGGCCCGAGGCCCAGCTAATCCGGTTGCCGAGTACCTTGCAAAACTGCGGTTTAAAATGATCCGCATCCCCAATTCCAATAATCTTTTGTTTAAAACGAGCTAATTGGTTAAGCCATTCCGAGAGTGAAACGTGCTGATCAGGAATCACGTTAACCGGAACATGATTCTTAATCCGATACAAACCGGTAAATAAATTCCGGTTGCGAGCGTCAAAGACCGGGTTAACCAGTGCTCCTTCACTTGCGGTAACGTTCAAAGCTAACGTTAATAAGCTCGAAACGCTCACCAGATCAATTCCCATCGTGAAAGCCAAGACTTTAGCCGTAGTACAGGCGATTCGAATCCCGGTATAAGAACCCGGACCACTCGCAACTACGACCCGGGTTAAATCCTCCGGTTCCAAACCGGATTCTTTCATTAACCTTTCAATAATCGGTAACAAATTTTTTGAATGCTGAGAGTGAACCGTTGAAGTTAACGTTGCCAAAACATGCTGATCCTCAAGCACCGCAGCACTTAAAGGTCGATTCGACGTATCTAAAGCTAAAACTTCCATTTTTTACCTTCTTTTAACCCATTTAACGTTAGCAATCGCGCTAACGTGATGATTAGCAATGATTTCGTGTTTGGTCAAGATTCCGGCCCGATCCGAAACAACTTTAACCCGACTTGTAATGATTGAGCCGTACCTAACTTCACGACTAAATTTCAGGTTAACGATCTTAGGAACGTAATCGTCCAAAAATCGCGGTGATAAGACGTCAACCATCCAATCTAAATAGCAGGCGTTATCGACGTGACGGTTCGAATCAATATCACTGTACCTAACCCGGTAAGAATGATCCGTAACGCCCTGTTGATCCGAGATTAATTTAGGCCGGGTTAAATGCGGTAACCGCAAACTAAAACTTGAGCCGTACGGTCGAACGATTTTAGGCGTCAGGTGAACTAACCGGCGGCGACTCAAATCTAGCACGATCCAATTACTCTGAGCCTTAACGATCGGCTGACCATCAGCATCCTTGATTGCAAAATTGCGGTTCGCGATAAATTGATTGTACCGATCGGCCTGCGTTGCCAAAACAACCCGTTCATTGGTCTTAGGAAGTCGGGTTAGGTGAATAGAATATTGAACCACTACCCAGCCCAGATGCTGAGACTGAAAATTTGAAGTCTTAATTCCCAAATGATGATTCTGATCTCCAGAAACCATCAACAGTAAATTCAGTAACATTTTTAAGCTCAAGCACTGGTTAACGTTGGTTTCGTAAGCGGTAATTCGGTGCGGTTCTTGATAAAGATTAGCTTTCATTATTCGGTTCCTTAACGTTAGAGATGATGATAATGATTATAAACTTCCTGCCGTTTTAAATTATGGATTTTAGCGACCCGTTTAATCGCCCGGTTCGGTCTTAATCCCTTTTTAACGAAGAAATCAACCTGCTGATTAATGGAAAGGTTTGCTAATTTTTCGGCAACCGATTCTTCCAGGTGTGCTCGCCGATTTCCGGCAATTAGGATCACGAATTCACCACGAATCCGGTGGTGTTTAAACCAAATTAGTGCTTCGGCCAGCGTTCCACGGTAAAATTCTTCAAACTGCTTCGTTAGTTCCCGACAAATCACAACCCGGCGTTGCCTGCCCAAAACCTTTTGCATGTTATTAAGCGTTGACTTCAAACGGTGAGGTGCTTCGTAAACGATACAGGTTTCGCGCCGTTGGTTCAAACGCCGCAGTTCCCGAAGCTGTTCCCGCGGTTTTCGGTCCAGAAAGCCGTAAAAATAAAACGGCTGCGGAGAAAGGCCGGAAGCAATCAGTCCGGTCATTCCCGCAGTTGGTCCCGGAAGCGGAATCACCGGAATCTGGTGATTGACGCACGCCACCACTAATTCGTGACCCGGATCACAAATTGACGGCATCCCGGCGTCACTCGACTGGGCGATCGTGACCCCGCGTTCTAATTTTTGAATCAGCTCGGGAACCCGTTGGGCATAATTATGCTGATGAAGGCTAATTTCCTTAGTGTGAATTCGGTAGTGATTAAGCAACATTTTAGTGTGCCGGGTATCTTCAGCCGCAATTAAGTCAACCGAATTTAAAACCCGAACGGCTCGGTAGGTAATGTCGGCCAAATTGCCAATCGGCGTCGGGACTAAATACAATTTACCAGTTTTAGCGGGTCGAAAACTATGCTGAATTTTCACCAAATTTCCTTTCCAAATTTAACTAGTGATTATCAACCGGGTTCTTATTATCGTTCCGGAACAGAATTTCGTTACAAAAAAGGCAGTTATCATGTTCATCGCGGTGCTGACCAAAGAATTGATTACAAATGTGAAACCCTTCGTTATATAATTTAATCAAATTTTTCCGGGATCTCGGTAATTGATCTAAGTGGCCGTTTGTCACTCGTTCAGCCTGCTGATGACGTTTTCCCAGCATTTCTCGCAAGTGCTGGTTTTCAATTTTGAGCTCCGAATTTTCCTCAAGGATCCTGGTAACCCCCTCGCGAAGTTCAGAAAACTTAGTCAGCATTAATTGGGTCTGGGCTTCCATGCTCTTAAAGCCTTCATATAATTCCCGATTATTCACTCTATTCGCCTTCAAACTATCTAACGAAGCTGCTTCAAAGCCGCAAGCGTCGTTAATTCCAAAATATTCTGAAAATTAACGTTCCGATTCAATAATTTCTGGGTATTTAGCATTAAATCAATAATTTTCAAGAGCTGTTCAGCAGTAATCCGCTGAGCTAACGCCTTAATTTTGGAAATAGCGTTCGGAAAACTTAATTTTGATCGAGGAATGGATTCAAATTTAACGTTCATGACGTCCCGCCAGATCTGAATCAACATGTTCAAGGCAATCTGCCGATCCTGACGATTATTGATTAACGGCATCATTCTGGTCTGAACCATTGGAAACGCCGTCATCGATCCAGAAGCCAGTTGACTAAACCACTGTTCAACCGCAGCTTGCAAATGCCCAAACCAATGATTCACGTTCCATTTCTTCGCCGTCGCTAAATTGTTGGTCATCGTCGCCAGCAAGTGATATTGGTTGGGGTTCAAGCCGGCGTGTTTTAATTCTCGACTAAAAGCCTCGGGGTTCAGTGAACGAAATTCAATCACTTGGGTCCTGGAAACGATCGTCGGTAAAATTGCGGTCTTATCAGTCGTCAGCAAAAACGAAACTACGTTGCCAACCGGTTCTTCAATAAATTTCAGCAAACTATTGGCGGCGCTAATCGTCATCCGGTCGGCTCCGACAATAATAAAAATCTTCTGATTGCCTTCAACCGCACTCTTAGCGAATTCAGCCCGCAGGAACCGAATCTGATCGATTTTAATTTTCTGACCCCGTGGCTTGATAATCGCAATGTCCGGGTGCTGATGATTGGTAATCCGCCGGCATTCGTTGCAGTGTCCGCACGGGAAATTATTGTGAACGTGATTGCAGAATAACCGCATCGCGATTAAAAGCGCCATCGGCAACTTGCCGGTTCCCGATTCACCACTGAACAAATAAGCGTGGGTCAATTGGTGATTAGCAATCACGTGCATAAAATGTTTAGCGAGTCGCGGTTGCTTGAAATGAACTTCGGTAATAATCTGATTCTCAGCCATTATAATCCTCAAAATTAATCTGAAAATGACGATTCAGGATTTGAAGGACCTGATCCGTGACTTTTGAAACCGATTGGGTTGCGTCAACCACTTTAATCCGACGTGGGTTTTGCTTTACCAAGCGCTGATAAGCAACGTGAACTCGTTGGTGAAAAGCAACCGTTTCGCGGTCAAGCCGGTCAATGTCATTGGTCCGGTGGTGATTAATTCGGTCGAGGCCAACCCGAACCGGCAGGCAAAAATAGATCGTCAATTCTGGCTGAAGACCACCGGTAACCGATTGATTAAGTCGCCTAACGAAAGCATCCCCTAACTTTCGACCGCCGCCTTGGTAAGCAATTGAACTATCAACGTAGCGGTCACAAAAAACCAGCTGACCGTGGCAAAGTGCTGGGACAATCGTTTGGACCAAATGCTGACGGCGGGCTGCCGCGTAAAGCAGCGCTTCGGTCTTAGGATCCATGCGAACGTTCCGCGGAGCTAAAATAACCCGCCGAATTTGTTCAGCGATCGAATTGCCACCGGGTTCCCGGGTCAATAAAATCCGCTTACGTAACTCGGGAGTGATTAAACTAAACAACCGTTTCAAAGCCGTCGTCTTTCCAGCACCGTCAGCACCTTCAAAAGTAACAAATCGGCCTTTCATAATCGTGCCCCGTTTCATAATTTACGACTTACCATGGCTTGACCAACGTCAACTTTGCGCAGTCGCGCTTCTCGGTACAGGTAAAAATACTTCCGACGCGCTAGTTCGGTTTTGACTAAAATTTCGTCATCAGGTCCCGAAATCAAATCTTGAGTTTCCTTGGAATGAAGCCATTCGGTTCGAGTCTGCTTAAGTGAATTAAGCAAAAACGCATCATACATTTTACTAACGTTCTGACTAAACCGGTCCTTAAACGGAGGCCAATGCTTCAAAAAATGATTCAATTTTTTAAACATTCAGCTCACATCTCGGTCCGATCCTTAATCGCCCGTTCTAGCGTCATTTCGTCAGCATATTCAATGTTACTGCCGACGGATAAGCCGTGCGCCAGTCGGGTAACTTTAATTCCGGCCGGCTTAATTAACTTAGACAGGTACATTGCGGTTGCTTCACCTTCCGAAGTCGCGTTAGTCGCAATGATCACTTCTTTAACCTGCTGATTGCTTTGCAGTCTTTTTAACAGCGAACGAATGTTTAAATCTTCGGGGCCTCGGCCTTCGATCGGCGATAAAACACCATTCAAGACGTGGTATAAACCATGATAGTCCTTCATTCTTTCCATCACCATCACGTCTTTAGGGTGTTCAACCACCAGAATCCTAGATCGATCCCGACTTGGGTCTTGGCAAATCGGACACGGGTCAGATTCGGTTAAATTTCCGCAAATCGAACAACGTTTTAGCTTAGTTTTAACCGCTAGCAACGACCGTGCAAATCGTTTGACGTCACTGCGATCCATCCCGACCGTAAAGTAGGCTAACCGGATTGCGGTCTTGCGACCAACTCCGGGTAAATGCATATAACTATCAATTAATTGAGCAATTGGTGCCGGATATTGCATCCAATAACCTTCTCGCTTAAATTACTTCATTCCAGGAATTCGTTTCGTATATTTGCCCAAGGTATTTCGGGTAACTTTATCAATTTGGCTTAAAGCATCGTTAACCGCGCTAACGGTCAAATCGGACAACATTGCTGAATCTTTAGCGTTCAATGCTTTCGGGTCAATTTTCATGTCGTGCATCCGGTGATCACCAGTTAAAACAACCGTGACCAGATTATTAGGCGATTTACCAACGAATTTTTGCTGATTAATGTTTTGCTGATCTGAGCCCATTTTCTTTTGAATTTCTTTGACCTGTTTCATCATTTTTAGCATGTTCATGTTGTTCATACTTGCTATTGCTCCTTAGTCATTTTTAATTTTGATTAACTGATTGATTGACTGACCGAAAATTCGGTCCGCTTTCTTTTTAGCCCGAGCGTCACGAGTTGCGTTAGGATCTTTAACCACGTTTCCGGACAAATCCTGGTGATTTTGACTCGTTGAATCAGAACCACTAGATTGGGTTGAACGCGGCGGAGTCAGGTGGTGCTTTCGGTAATAACTGGCTCTAATCCGCGACCAAGCTGAACCGGGAATTAAGACCACCGTCGGCAAATTTCCAACGATTTGGTCTAAATTACTGCTTAAAGTCTGAATCAACTGATGATTACTACTGGCCCGCCGATAAAAGAACTGGTAAGCAAACGCCACGATTACCCCTTTTTCACTGGCGGCAACTGGCTTTGAGACGTTCATTATCGCCCGTTCGGTAACCGGTAACGACGGAATAATTTCGTGCCAGGCCTTTTTCATTTTTACTAAAGCACCACGAGACGCGTGGCTCAAAATCGGTTCAACTTTAGCAAAATTAATTTTAGTCGAACCATCGGAAGGCGTGTGAGAACGAGGAGTCCAGCTTGAATGCTCTTGACGCCGATTCGGCTTAGACCGCTTCGAACGCTGGATCCGGGTTGACTTCAGTTTTCGAACTTCATTTTGCAACTCGTTAACCCGTTTGGTCAAAGCTGACAAGCGTTTCATGACTTGATCGTTACTTTCGCCATCACTAGACGAAGAATTTTGGGCCTTACCCGTCGTTTCAACGGTTGCGATTCGAACCGTTAAGACTTCCAGATAAACATCCGGATGAACCGTTAGCCGCATCTGTTCTTCAACCGAATTAGTCTGGCTGATAATTGAGTAAATTAAATTTGGATCAACCGAGGTCGCCAGTTGTTTAAATTTCTGATCAACAATTCCCAATTCGGCTTGAATGACCATTTGGGGTGACTGCTGATAAAGCAAAATTGCTTGACAGTACCCCAATAATTCTTCGATAAATTGATTGGCGTCTTTTCCGTCAGCCAAAACCTTCTGGACATCAGCCAACGCTGATTTAATGTTGTGGTGAATAATTTCATCTAGATAGCGGTAAAGCAGTTCGTGAGTGACGCTTCCGGTAACTTGCAGAGCGTTGCGGTAAGTCACGTGGTCTTTACCGTACGACAGCACTTCGTCCAGAATACTTAAAGCGTCCCGCATTCCGCCTTCAGCTGCTCTAGCAATTATTTTTAACGCCCGCGGTTCATACTTGATCCGATCGTGCTTTAAGATGTATTTCATTCGTTTCAGAATGTCGTTTGAGCGAATCCGTTTGAAATTAAAGCGCTGGGTCCTGGAAATGATCGTGGCCGGAATCTTCTGCGGTTCGGTCGTGGCCATAATGAAAATCACGTGAGCGGGCGGTTCTTCCAAAGTCTTTAATAACGCGTTGAAGGCACCTGTCGATAACATGTGAACTTCATCAATGATGTAAACCTTATATTTAGCCTCGGTTGGCGCGTACTTGGCTTTGTTCCGGACGTCCCGAATTTCGTCAACCCCGTTATTAGACGCGGCGTCAATTTCAATCACGTCGTTCAGTTTTCCTTCGGTAATTGATTTGCAAATTCGGCAATGATTACAAGGCTCGCCATCCTTAACGTTCGGGCAGTTCACCGCCTTAGCAAAAATCTTGGCGGCGGAAGTCTTACCGGTTCCGCGTGGGCCAGCAAATAAATAAGCGTGGCTAATTTGGCCGGTGATAATTGCGTTTTTAAGGGTTTGCGTAATTACGTCCTGACCGATTAATTCATCGAATCGCTGTGGTCGCCAAACCCGATACAAAGCTCGATAACTCATGGTAAGCCTCCTTATCAAACCGAATCATCACCATAATTATATTATTTTCGCAATTTCAAATCCATACTTTGACCCAAATTGCCGATATAACAAAAAATCTCTTAGCCAAGTTCATGACTAAGAGTTTAATTTCAAACTAACGAGAAGCACAGGGCAAATCTTACTTAGTGCTGCTTCCTCCCGGACCTGACACGGTTCATAAGCTTACCCTTGCTTCAGGGCCTTACGGCATTATTAATAATAATATACTTAAGACTAATTGTCCAATTATGACTTCCGTTTTCTAGCTTTTCTAAAGAAATTTCGCATCTGTTCGGCAGCCTGACGCTGATCAATCCCGCCGGTTACCGCAACCTGATGATTAAGCCGCTGGTCACTCAAAACTTGATAGAGGCTTTTTACCGCCCCAGCTTTAGGATCGTCGGTTCCGTAATAAAGGTGTCGAATTCGGGCGTTAATCATCGCTCCCGCGCACATTAAACACGGCTCAACCGTCACGTAAAGGTCACAATCATCTAGCCGCCAACTGTGAAGTGTCTGGCACGCTTCCTGAATTGCTAAAATTTCGGCGTGGTCCAGAGCGTTTTGGGAATGCTCCCGCAAATTATGACCGGTGCCGATTACGTGACCATTTTGCACCACCAGCGCGCCAATCGGGACTTCACCGATCCAGGCCGCTTGTTTAGCTTCGTTTAACGCTAACTTCATAAAATAATTTACCGAATTGGTCATTTATTTTTCAGGCTTTCCAAAACGTAATATCCTTTGTCACGCTTTAAAATCCGGCAGTTCCCGTAAGTTTTTTCCAAGGCTCGCCGGGCTGACGGTTCACCCTGCTTTTTTCTAATCACGGTCGTCAAAACGCCACCCGAAATCAAGTGCTGTTTTGCGCCGAGAAGAATTTCCATCACGGTTTTTTTACCAGCACGAATCGGTGGATTAGTGACGATCCCGGCAAATTGCTGATCAATCTGGTCATAAATATTTGAATTAATAATTTTCACGTTCGAAACGTGATTTAATTCGGCATTGCGGCGACACAGTTTAAGCGCCAAATTATTAACGTCGCTCATTACTACCTGCCGATCAGGCATCCTTTTAGCTAACGCTAACCCAATGGGCCCGTAACCGCAACCGAGGTCCAGTAATTCACCGGCTGGAAAATCGTCAGTCCGAACGTTATTAATGATGACCCTCGAACCATAATCGACGGTCGATTTAGAGAAAACGCCGTTATCCGTTACAAACTTAAACTGATGATCAAGTAACCGAAAAGTCCAGTGCCGGATTTGGTGACGAACGTGTGGATTTTTGGAATAATAATATTCAGTCATTACTAAAAATCAGCCCTTCGTAATTCCAATTAATTTTTTGATTTAATTCCATGCCACTACATTTAGTGTTTTCATATTGTTTTCAACACCAGATATGGTATTGGGTCGTTGAAATTTTCAAAATCTGATGTACACTTTTAATTGTGATCTCGCGAGACAATTAAAAAATAAAAATTAAAAATAGTCAAAATAAGGGGCCAAAAATAATGCGAAAAATTACGGTATATTCCAAAAATAATTGCATTCAATGCAAAATGACCGAAAAATTTTTGAAAGCTCATAATGTTCAATTCAGTGAAAAGAACATCAACCAAAATCCTCAATACATTGATCAATTAAAATCAGAAGGTTTTATGGCAATGCCAGTGGTTAAGGCTACCGGTATTAAAGCTTTCTCAGGTTTTCGTCCCGATAAATTAAATCAACTAGCAGTTTAATTTTAAATTCAATTCGATTAGAATTTATTGGCGAAATCATTTTGATGATTTCGCCAAATTTTTTCCAATTCTAATTTAAATTCTCGGTTTCACAGAAAGGAATTCACCCGGATGGCTTTAAGTAAATTACATAACGTTACTTACTACGAGTTGAATAACGAAATGAATATTCCGTTGCACGGCAAAATCCAGCTGAATAAGGATCACGAGGCGCTAGAGGCTTTTTTAAAAGAAAACGTGCGTCCCAACACGATCCATTTCAAATCCCTAAAGGCTCGTCTGCATTATTTGATCTCACACGATTATATCGAAGCTGGGTTCATTAAAAAATACCCATTTGCCTTTATTCAAAAACTCTACCGTTATCTAAAGGCCCAACATTTTCATTTCAAATCGTTCATGGCGGCTTACAAATATTACGCTCAGTACACATTAAAGACCAATGATAACGAATACTATCTCGAAAACTTCATCGACCGGGTTGCCGCCAACGCCCTGCTTTTTGCCGACGGGAACCAAAAATTGGCGATGGACATTGCGAACGAAATTATTCATCAACGTTACCAACCAGCCACCCCGAGTTTCCTAAACGCTGGCCGGAAGCGAAGGGGTGAATTCGTGTCCTGCTTCTTGATTCAAACTACCGATAACATGAACACGATCGGTCGAACCATCAATTCGGCACTTCAGTTGTCAAAGATCGGCGGTGGTGTCGGTATCAACCTTTCCAATTTAAGGGCCGCTGGTGATCCCATTAAGCACATTAAAGGTGCCGCTAGCGGTGTCGTACCGGTTATGAAACTGTTAGAAGACAGTTTTTCGTATTCCAACCAGCTTGGTCAGCGCCAAGGCGCCGGAGTGGTGTACCTCAGCGTTTTCCATCCCGACATTGAAGCCTTTCTGGGTGCCAAGAAGGAAAACGCCGACGAAAAGATTAGGGTCAACACCCTATCACTCGGGGTCACCGTTCCCGACAAATTTTATCAGCTCTGCCGAGAAAACAAGGAAATGTATTTATTTAGCCCGTACGACGTCGAAAGGATTTACGGCAAGCCGTTCTCGTACGTCAACATTACTAAGGAATACGATAAAATGGTTGCGAATCCGAAGATCCACAAGAAACACCTCCCGGCTCGAGAATTAGAGACCGATTTAAGTAAATTACAGCAGGAATCCGGTTACCCTTACATCGTCAACATTGACACGGCTAACCGGGACAACCCGATTGATGGCAAAATCGTAATGAGCAACCTCTGTTCAGAAATCATGCAGGTTCAAAAGCCTTCCGTCGTTGATAACGAACAGCATTTTACTAAACTCGGGACTGACGTTTCGTGTAATTTAGGTTCAACCAACATCGTTAACTTAATGGCGTCCCCGAATTTCGGTAAATCAGTCGAAACGATGACCAGGGCCTTGACCTTCGTGACTGACCATTCCAATATCGACGTAGTGCCACCCGTCCAGCACGGTAACCACCTTTCCCACTCAATTGGCCTTGGTGGCATGGGGTTACACGGTTTTCTAGCTAAGAACCACATTTATTACGGTTCAAAAGACGCCGTTGAATTCACGAGCGTCTACTTTATGCTGTTAAATTACTGGACACTCAAGACTTCGTGCCAGATTGCTAAAGAACGTCACCAAACTTTTTACAATTTTAAGAAGAGTAAATACGCTGACGGATCCTACTTCAATAAATACGTTACTAAAGATTGGGGGCCGCAGCGAAAACGAGTCAAAGAATTATTTAAGGGCATTTTTGTTCCCGGAATCAAAGACTGGCAGCAGCTTAAAAAAGAAGTTATGAAGTACGGACTATATAACCAGAACCGAATGGCAATCGCTCCTAACGGTTCAATCTCGTACATTAACGACACGACCGCCAGTATTCACCCGATTATCGACCGGATCGAAGAACGATACGAATCAAAGACTGGTAAGATTTATTATCCAGCACCGTACTTGTCCGACGATACACTTCCTTACTACACTTCGGCCTACGATATTGACATGCGAAAAGTAATCGACACTTACGCTGCGGCTCAGCAGCACGTTGACCAAAGCATGAGTATGACCATGTTCATGCGCTCCACCATTCCAAAGGGGCTGTACGAATGGAAACGGGGTCGCGGTCAGAAAATGACCACCCGAGATTTGAACATCCTTAGAAATTACGCTTATTACAAGGGAATTAAATCAATTTACTACGTCAGAACCTTTACCGATGATAAACGTGAAATTGGTGCTAATCAGTGCCAGAGTTGTGTAATTTAATAGCATGAATAAATTGTAAGGGGTAACTTCAATGAACAATTACAAGGCAATTAATTGGAACCGCATCAGTGATGAAATCGATAAGGCAACCTGGGAGAAGCTGACCGAACAGTTCTGGTTAGACACTCGGGTGCCGCTTTCGAACGACCTAAAAGACTGGCGGTCGCTTGATGATGACCATCGCTGGGTCGTTAGCCACGTTTTTGGCGGACTAACGCTACTTGACACTCTTCAATCCCAGGATGGAATGGCAGCACTCAGAAAGGACGTTCGGACCCAGCAGGAAACGGCGGTCTTAAACAACATTCAATTCATGGAATCAGTTCACGCCAAGAGTTATTCTTCAATTTTCTCAACTTTGAACACTCCCGACGAGATCACCGAAATCTTTAACTGGAGTGATACGGAAGAATTTCTGCAGAACAAGGCCAAACGAATTTATGAGCTTTATCATGATGACGAGAATCCGCTTAAGAAAAAGATTTCAAGCGTTTTCTTGGAAACCTTCCTGTTCTATTCCGGATTCTTCACCCCACTCTGGTACTTAGGTCATAATAAACTACCGAACGTTGCCGAAATCATTAAGCTAATCCTTCGTGACGAATCAGTTCACGGAACTTACATCGGTTACAAATTCCAAATTGGTTTTAATCAACTCGACAAACCAGAACAGGCGAAGTTAAAAAGCTGGATGTATGACTTTTTGTTTGCGCTCTACGAAAACGAAGTCAAGTACACCCACTTACTTTACGACCAAGTTGGCTGGACCCAGAAAGTTCTCACTTTCATTCGTTACAACGCCAACAAAGCCTTGATGAACCTCGGTCAGGACCCGTTATTCCCCGATACCGCAAAAGACGTTGACCCAATCGTAATGAACGGGATCTCGACCACCACCGCTAACCATGATTTCTTCTCGCAAGTCGGCAACGGTTACCGGCTTGGGAAAGTTGAAACCATGAGTAACCATGACTATGACATCGGTCGCCCGATCAAAGACATTGGCCAGAAATTCTATCCGGACGATCCAAACACCGGCAACGACTTAAAAGTGTCGAAAAAGGATTTATTCAAGGATCCACAAAAGCATCGCGAGGCTAAACGAATTAAGCAGCAGAATCAAAAGAAACTAAAGTAATTCCCTTCATAATTTAATTACGCAAAAAAGCTGGTAATTATCAAAAAATAATTACCAGCTTTTAATTTATTTTTTCATTAATTATTGGCGAAAATCCTAATTAATGAAGACCGGTGATCCCGTTTGTGAACCCGCTGATTAACCAGCAGCAATAACTGGAGCATCGTAAACACTAACGAACTTCGGCGGCGGTAAACGATGTAACGGGATTTCCAAGTTGCCACGAATTTATTCTTGTAAGCCCGTAAGCCCTGGAAACTATAAAATTTATATCCATACTTGAAAATCAAATGGGCAATTTTTTCGTCAACGAAGCTGAATTTCGATTTACCGACGTTAGACAACGGCGCCATTCCAAGATTAAAGACTTGGTAACCATCATCGCGAGCACGCTTAAACAAGTTAATGAAGATTCCGTCCATGATTCCGGAGGGGGCCGACTGACTTGAGCGCATTAAATCAATCGAAGTCACGTTGTGATTGCCGGTTGGCATTAAATTAGCGAACGAAACAATTTTACCGTTTGCATCTTTCATAATTGCGATTGGGGCTTGATTCAAGTAATCAGGATCAAAATAACCCAGTGAAAAGCCCTTTTCCTGCTGACCGTCTAGCCAATCATCAGAGATTTGCTTCAAAATCCGCATGAAGTCCTTCTGAAACGGTGGTTTAACGATTTCAAATTGATAATGGTCCCGGGTAAATTTATGAATTAACGCTCGATCACCACGGTGCTTTCGGCCCACTAGATTAAAACTGGGCAGGTCAACAAAACCTTCTTCACCAAATTTAGTAAAATCAAAACCTTTTTCGTGCAGTAGCATCGTAAACCGCTCGCCAACTTCGTAAAAGACCAGTGACAAGCCTAACTTATCAGCATCGTTCATAAATTGATCAACCGCTTGGCTAACTTTAGCTTGATTGCCAACCGGTTCACCCATGATAATCAATTTGTTAGCCTTTTGTTTAAACATGAAGAACAACTGATCTCTATGATGTTCACGATAAAAATAAGCTTGTTTATCACGAACAAACGCCAAGTGACTGACTTCGTTTCCGCCAAACGTTTTAATAACATTGCGGACCCGTTTTAAATCAATCGGTTGATTAAGCCAATCAGCCTTGTGATGTGACAGGAACCGGTAAATAATAATCAAAATCAGTGCCGCGATAATTAAACCCAGAA
This sequence comes from uncultured Lactobacillaceae bacterium, assembly GCA_934216625.1. Taxonomy (GTDB): domain Bacteria; phylum Bacillota; class Bacilli; order Lactobacillales; family Lactobacillaceae; genus Acetilactobacillus. Next base: position 15,544 of record CAKQCC010000007.1, on the reverse strand, counting down.
AGCCAACAAACCACACTTGGTAAGAAGGCAGCAGGTAAACGTTTTTAAAATGCAAAAGTGCGTAACGATAACGAGTATAAACCCCGATTACCAGATAAATCAGAAAAGTAATCCCGAAAACAATCGAATCCATGATTACTTGACCCCATGAATACGAAAGTTTTTCACGATAAAGGCAGCTCTTCGACAACCACAAGCAAAGTAAAATCAAGGCAAAGGTGATGCACATGCTAACCGGGAAATTTTCTTTCCAGAGTGAATTCATCATCGCAATTACCAAGACCACCGCGGTTGGCCAAAACGCCTTTTTGATTCGGGAGCCAATGCCACGTGCTAAACCAATCAGGACGAACGCGAAAATCATGTTGGTCAGTTCATCCAAGAAGTAAAACGTGTAAGGCTCAAGCGAGAGGTAAACTTTATTCACTAAAGCATAATTGGGCACCGTCGCCAATAAAATCATCATAATCCCGGAAAAATACATGAAGCCGGTTAACACAATTTGAGCGGTTCGGTGCAAAATAATGGCCGGAATTCCGTCCAGGAACTGGTTAATTCGGTGGCACGTATCATGAGCCAGCAAAACGATCCCAATCGTCACCGGAGCAAAATAATAGAAAGCTCGGTACAGCAGGATCCAAACCACTGCGGTACTGGTGGAAAGCCCCATTGCACTTAACTCAATGATCATGAACGAATCAAACGAACCTAAGCCACCGGGAAGCATTGACACGACCCCGGCCACGTTAGCAATTACGAAAAGCGGAAAGACCGCTAACAAATTCAGGTGAACGTTCATCAGAGCACCGATAATAATAAATAGCGATGCACAACCACCCCATTCACAACAGGAGCCCAGGATTAATTTCAATTCACGATTCAAAGTTAAATCGTCAAAGAATTTAAAATTGTTTAACCTGGTAAAAATAAAAATGGCCGGGAAATAAATTCCGCCGCCTAGTAACCAGTACCAGTATTTAGCAAACCGTTCGTCAATTCCAAAGCCGAAGATCATAATTAACGAAATCAGACAATAGGTTGACAAACCAGCCAACAAAAATAACGCCACTTTTGACAGCGCCGCAATGATTTGTTTTTTCGAGGCCCCGTTACTGTAAAAATGAGCCCGTAAACTGGAACCTAGAAAACCGCCGAAACCGGCAATGTTAGTTAAGGTATTAACGATCCAGCCACTCTTAATTACGTAACCGGTTTTGAAACGATGGGGCAGCAAATCGACCATCGAAAAATCATAGGTTAGCATTGGCAAAACCGAAACGAACCCCAAAATTAGCAACGTAATTAAGGATAACGGCGTCTGGGTTGCAAAGGCCGCGTGCATTTTAGCACCACTGACTTTAGTCACGATCCCAGAAGCAATGTGAATTACGACCACCAAAATAATTAACGCTAGCCATAATTTGATCGCTGTAAAGTGTTTTTGACTCCAGTTAATCGTTCGGTGATAAAAAGTTCTCAACTAGAAATCCTCCATTAATCATTATTTCGGTTAGAATTATAACGGCCAAAAACCATTATAAACTCAAACAAAAAAGACGTGCAACATTTTAAGCATGTTGCACGCCCTTTAATTTTAGGTTTAGCTAGACGATTACTTTAAGGTTACGGTAGCACCGGCCTTTTCTAAAGTAGCCTTCATCTTCTTAGCGTCAGCCTTCTTGACACCTTTCTTTAAGATGGAAGGAGCACCGTCAACTAAGTCTTTAGAATCCTTTAAGCCCTTGCCAGTAATGTCATGAACGGCTTTAATTGCCTTGATCTTAGCCTGGCCAGGTTCAGTTAATTCAACGTCAAAAGCACTCTTGGAAGCACCGCCGCCAGCGTTGCCGCCACCGGCAGGAGCAGCTGCAACTGCAGCTTTAACGCCAAATTCTTTTTCGATTGATTTAACTAAATCGTTTAAATCAGTAATTTTAGCTTCTTTTAATTGTGAAATAATGTTATCTTTATCAAAAGCCATTTTGATTTCCTCCTAATGTAATAATTCGATTAATTAAGCTGCACCTTGATCTGCTTTTGCCTTCTTATCATGAAGTGCTTTAACCAACAAAGCAACTTTCCTGATTGGATCCTGTAAGATATTGGCAAGAGTAGATAACAACTCTTTGCGGCTTGGTAAGGAAGCGTAAGTTTCAATCGTCTTGACTGGAACCATTTTCTTTTCGATCATGCCGCCTTTAAATTCAATAACTTTAGTTGCGTCAATAAATTTCTTTAAAATCTTAGCTGGTGCAATCGGATCTTTCTTAGAAAAGGCCACTGCGGTTGGTCCTTTAGCTAATTTTTCGAAATCATCATAACCAGCTTCTTTAGCGGCACGAACCAAAATATTATTCTTAATTACGTGAAAAACAACGTCTGACTTATACATTGACTTCCGTAAATCAGTCATTTGACCAACTTTTAATCCTCGATAATCAACTACGATTGCGGAAGCGGAATTCTTAAGTAAATCAGCAACTTGCTTAACGTCTTTCTTTTTGGCATCTAAAACTGCTTTCTTCATAGTTTCACCTCCCAATTAATTTTAGTTAACAAAAAATCTCCGTGCCCACCTAGACACAGAGAATCAACGAATCTTTCGTTCGTTCTCCTCGGCAGGTCTAATTGAGGCTAAACCACCTGAGTCTTAGGCAGAACATTTTTGATTTTTCAAAATAAGTTAAAACGAACTCAAAGCAACTTTAACTCCAGGACCAAAGGTTGAAGAAATTGAAATGTTCTTGACATAATCACCTTTAACCGAAGCCGGACGATTCTTCGCAATTACGTTTTCAATCGTCTTAAAGTTTTCAACTAACTTTGGAGCGTCAAACGAAACTTTACCAATAATTACGGCAACGTTTCCATCACGGTCGGTTCGGTAAGTAACCTTACCGGATTTAGCGTCTTTGACCGCTTTCGAAACGTTCATCGTTACGGTACCGGTCTTGGGGTTCGGCATTAAGCCTTTCGGGCCTAAAATCCGACCTAAACGACCAACGGTTGGCATCATGTCTGGTGTTGCTACGGCAACATCGAAACCTAACCAACCGCCTTGGATCTTTTTAGCTAAATCACTGTCACCGACGTAATCAGCACCAGCAGCTTTAGCAGCCTTAGCTTGATCACCCTTTGCAAAGACGATCACGGTTTGCTTTTTACCGGTTCCGTTTGGTAAAACCACGGCACCACGTAATTGCTGATCAGCTTGTTTAGTATCAACGTTTAAATTGAAAGCAACTTCAACGGTCGCATCAAATTTAGCATAATCAATCTTTTTAACTAAATTAACGGCATCTTCAACTGAATAAGCCTTTGATTGATCAACTTGCTTTAAAGCGTTTTGGTATTTTTTACCTCGCTTGCGAGCCATTATAATTCCTCCTTATTGTGGTTGTAACGGATCAAACCTCCCACGGCAAGTCATTTTAATGACCTGGGATTCAAATTACTTTTTAACGGTAATTCCCATACTCCGGGCGGTTCCTTCAATCATCCGCATTGCCGATTCAACGTTACTGGCGTTCAAATCCTTTAACTTAGTCTGAGCAATTTTCTTAACGTCATCTTCACTGACGTTACCAACATGCTTAGTATTCGGGGTACCAGAACCGCTCTTAACTCCAGCTGCTTTCTTCAATAATACTGAAGCTGGTGGAGTCTTAACTACGAAAGAAAACGTGTGATCAGCATAAACACTAATCACAACTGGAACGATGGTTCCCTTCTGACTAGCAGTCTTAGCATTAAATTGCTTAGTAAAGCCCATAATATTAATTCCAGCTTGACCTAATGCTGGGCCAACTGGAGGAGCAGGAGTTGCTTTCCCCGCTGGGATCTGTAATTTAACTACGTTAGCTACTTGCTTAGCCACGAGACATACCTCCTTAAGTCCGTGTGTGGTGAATTGGAGAAAAATAATTTCTCCTCCCACATAATTCGATTAAATCGAAGTTCATTAGTATTGTATCATTTCATCACTAAAAAATAAACAATTTAGACAACCGGTTTAACTTCGCCAAATTTAAGCTGAGTATTGGTTTCTCGACCAAACATATTAATATTGACGTTTAATTTAGCTTGATCGGCATTAATATCGGTAATTTTGCCAGACAAACCAGAAAAGGCACCCGCGGTAATTGTTACCGTATCGCCAACTTTTGCGTTTAGCTTAGTTTCATTTTCCGGCTTCTTTTCTTGCAAGCGGTTCAAAATTAATTTGACTTCACTGTCGAGCAGCGGGACCGGTTTACTTCCCTGACCGTGAGATCCTAAGAAGCCGGTTACACCAGGAGTATTCCGAACAATATACCAGGATTCGTCAGTCATAATCATTTCAACAATTACGTATCCTGGAAAGGTTTTATCCATTTTGATGCTTTGGTTGCCTTTTTTATCAGTAACTCTTTCGGGGGTTGCGGGAATAACTACCCTAAAAATATAATCAGTCATTCCCATTGATTTTTCTCTGGATTCAAGATTATTTTTAACCCGATTTTCGTATCCAGAATAGGTGTGGACAACGTACCATCGTTTTTTGGTCGATTCCATTCTAATTCTGCTCCTTTTTACTCATGATCTAGCGTTATGAAATTTATAATAACCCCAATAATGACTGTAAAATGCCATCAATAATCGCGAAGAAAATCGCGAAGAAAATGGAAGTCCCGATCACAATCGAAGTATCACGCTTAGTCTGGTAAGCGTTAGGCCAAACCACTTTCTTCATTTCTTCCTTTACACTGCTTAAAAAACTAAATAATCTCATGTTATCCTCCATTAACGGGTTTCTTTATGCAAAGTGTATTTACCGCAATGCTTGCAGAATTTTCTTAATTCCAGACGCTTCGGCGAGTCTGGATCAACAGTAATCATATAATTTCTGGCTCCGCACACTGAGCATGCCAGAGCAGCCTTTCGTTTGGCCATCTAACTACCCCCGTAATCAAAATTATGGTATCATTTCAAGCTTTAACAGTCAATTCGGTCTAAGCTCCGGAATTTAGATTTACACCTGGCAAAAGCACTGTAAACTTTGCTAACCGAACATCGATTAGTCTCAGCAATCTGCTTAAAGGAATGGTGATTAATAATCGATAACAAAATTTTCCGCTCAAACGCCGAACAGTTCAAAATGACCTGTTTTAGTTTTTCGTCGATCAAAATGGAATTATCCGGCCGGGTCGCTTTTAAATCCTTTAAAACGTCAGCATAATAACTTTCGTGAGCGCTAAATGACGAAAGTGAATCATTCGGAACCCGTTTTTGAGCATTCTGCTTTCGAATTAAATCAAAAAACCGATTGCGTAGTCCGGTTCGGTAAAACATCCCAAAATTCACTTTCGAACATAAGCGATACCGTTTGACCAGCCGAATCATGACGATCATCGCTTCCTGTTTCCAATCGTCAAAGTCCATCCCGTTAATAAAATACTTCTGCCAATACGATTTAACCAACGGCAGGTATTTATCAAAAAGCCGGATCAAACTTAAATCATCATCATTTTTAATTTTAGAAATTAACTTTTGATCTTCCCTGCGACCGGCAGTAACACTTTTCTTCACTTTTGATTTCCCCCAATCAAAAATTCACCAAAAATAATCTATCAGAGGGAAATCACGAATGGCAAGTTTTAAATTAGCAGACCAATTTAACAATATAAATTATTTTATATTGTTAACGATGACGATGCGGTTCGGAAAGCTTTTTTCGTAACTTCGACAGTTCATTAAGTTGCTTAGAGTCCCACGGGACCCGGCGAACCTGATTCTGATTTTGATAATTGCGGACCTGCTGATTAATTTCGTAACGGGTTTGTTTAATCAAATCCCACAATTCACTGTCGGGCATTCGGAGGGCGCCAGCCGAAAAGATCGTCCATTGCTCAGCGTCATCACTAGTGACCACGATGATTCTCAAAAAGCGGGAACGTTTATGCCGAACGAACGCTTCAATATAACTATCCGCAGTTTCGTCCTTTCTGGTCCACACCACGTTCAGGTTGTAACGACGATTCTTTTGGGAAAGTCCCGGAACGTACATCGCGTCAAAAACCACAATGATTTTAACGTTCCGGTATTTTTTAAAATCAGCCAATTCGCGCAGCAGCTCATCACGAGCGTCACCGAGCCGATTTGCTAACTTAAGGCGATTTAAGTGGGGCCAACTCCCGATCACGTTGTAGGCGTCAACAATTAAAATTGTCTTCTTCATCTAATCATCTTCACTCGCCATTCATTTCAGAGCATGCCGCGAATTGAAAGCTTGATACATCATTAGGCCGGCCGCCACACTAGCGTTTAAGCTTTGGATCTTACCAGCCATCGGGATCGTCAGCATCTCATCCATCTGTTTTTTGAGAAGTGGTGAAATGCCCTTTCCTTCGTTGCCAATCACTAGCGCAATCGGGCCGTTAGCGTTCCACTTTCGGTAGTCGATTCCCGAAACGTCGGTTCCAAAAACCCAAACGCCCCGTTTCTTCAACTGCTTAACGGTTTTAACTAAATTAGTTACCCTGACGACCGGAACCCGCTCAATCGCCCCAGCCGAAGCCTTGGCGACCGTCGACGTTAAGCCAACCGCCCGACGCTTCGGAATGATAACACCACTAACTCCAGTCGCGTCAGCAGTTCTGAGCATTGAGCCTAAATTATGCGGGTCTTCAATGTTATCCAAGATCAGCCAAAACGGAGATTGCGAACTTTGCTTAATTCGCCGCCAAACGTCAGCTAATTTAAAGTAGCGATAGGCCGCGATTGACAAAACGACGCCCTGATGATTTTGGTGGTCAGATAAATAATCCAACTTAGGTTTCGGAACGACCGAAATCACTAACTTTCGCATTTTGGCAGCCCGAATCAATTCACTAACTAAAGGCTCTTCACGATTAATCCCGGACTGCAAAAAGACTTTATTAATACTCTGGTGACGGTTTCGCAGTGCTGACAGTGCTGGGTGACGACCAATCACAAAATTACTTTGATCATTTTTCATAGCGAACCCTCCCGGCGTCAACCTGTTGGATACACCAGTTGCATAACTGACTAAGCCGCGACTGCTGATGACTAAGGTCTAAATAACCCATTACGGCTTCAAAACCGGTTGAGATCCGGTAAGTTATGACCCGGGTATTCTTAGCGTGAGTATGGCTCTTGGCGTTTCGACCCCGCTTAAAGACCGAAATTTCCGCCGGACGTAAAATATGATCAGCTTTCATCAAACTAATCAATCCCGCTTGGGCTTTAGCGGAAACGTACTTAGTGGCACGCCGCTGCAAGCGGTTCGGTTTAGTAATTCCGAGCGCCAGTAAATGGCGACGGCAAGGTACTTCATATACTGCATCACCTAAATACGCTAAAACGATCCCGTTTAACTGGTTATAATCAATCTCGTTAGTCATTTTGTTTCCCTTCTAAATCGAGTTCCTTGAGGAGTGTCTTCGAGAATAATCCCGCGGGCTTTCAAACGATCCCGAATCTGGTCAGCCAGGCCAAAGTTACGTTTTCGACGAGCTGAAGTTCGCTGACTAATCAATTTTTTGATCCGATCGTCATCCAACTGCTGGGGCCTTAATTTAATTCCGAAGATCGCAAGCAAAGTGGTTAGTTCTTTTAAAATCAACCCGAGAGCTGATTTCTTAACGATCGAACGCTGAACGTACACGTTCCCTAGCTTAGCCAGCCGGTACACTTCAGCAATTCCGTTCTGGACGTTAAAGTCATTATTCATCGCCGCTTCAAACCGGTCGCGAATTGACTTAATGGCGGCCTCAACTTTGGCATCAGTTCCCGGACGAGCGCTCTTCAGCCGATAGTGAAGATTATTGTAAGCGTTTTGTAACCGGTTCAAATTATTCTGAGCCTCTAACAGGCTATCGCGAGAATACTGAATCGGCCTGCGGTATTGAGTCGTTGACATTAAGAAGCGCAAGACTTGGGGATCAACGTGCCGAATTAACTGATGAACCGTTACAAAATTATGCAACGACTTACTCATCTTTTCATTATCTTTGCCGATGGTCACAAAACCATTGTGCATCCAGTAATGAACAAACGTTTGACCCGTTTTAGCTTCACTCTGGGCACGTTCGTTTTCGTGATGGGGAAACGCCAAATCTTCACCGCCGCCGTGAATATCAATCGTGGCGCCCAAGTACTTGGTGGCCATGACTGAGCACTCAATATGCCAGCCCGGTCGACCAGCTCCCCAAGGCGATTGCCAGTGGATTTCGCCCGGTTTCGCCCGTTTCCAGAGCGCAAAGTCCATCGGGTCACGTTTCTGGCTTAGTTCTTGTGACGTCACGTGTTCGCTGGCTCCGGCTTCTAAATCGCTTAGTTTTTCGTGGGCCAGAGCACCGTACGTCGGGAATTTCTTAACTTGATAATAAACGTTACCGTGAGTTGCGTAAGCGTAGCCCTTGTGAATTAAGACCCGAATAAAATTAATAATTTCAGGAATATTGTGAGTCGCCCGCGGGTTCTCGGTCGCCCGTTCAACATTTAAGTGGTCAATATCCGCGTAAAAAGCCCGAATGTATTTATCGGCTAATTTCGGAACGGTCGTGTGCTCGCGGTGAGCTTCTTTAATCATCTTGTCATCAACATCGGTAAAATTAGAAACGTAATTAACGTGATAACCGAGGTATTCAAAATAGCGTCGAACGGTATCAAAGGCAATAATGCTCCGGGCGTTGCCGATGTGAATGTAATTGTAAACGGTCGGTCCGCAAACGTACATGTTAACAATTCCCGGATGAATTGGTTTAAATTTTTCTTTCCGTTGGGTTAAAGTATTATAAATTTTTAGCAATTTCGTTTCCTCAATTCTCGTAAATAATCATTCGAGACTATTTTATCATAACCGAACCTAAGGAATTAAAAAAGCCTGGCTGAAACCAGACCAATTTAAAAATATAAATTAATAAATATTTTTTACTTCGTAATCTGCTTTAAAGTTTCGCTAACGTGAGCCAAAGCTCGTTTTCGACCAATTAATTCAATTGATTCTGGTAATTCCGGACCGCTCATTTCGTGAGTTACCGCAATTCGAATCGGCATCCACAGCTTGCGGCCCCGGATCCCGGTATCGTGCTGAATCGACAAGATTACGTGTAGGATCTGGTATTGATCAAAAATGTCAAGGCCTTTAGCACGACGGTAAAATTCACGCAAAACCTTAGGAGCGGTATCATTGCTGATTTCCTTCAACGCCGGGCCAGTAACCTTAGCTGGTTCCTTAAAGAAGACCGTTGCATCGGTATTAATCTGAGCCATATAACTCATTTGTTGTTTGTATAACCGAATTAACTGGCGAGCCCATTCAAGAGTCTTAGGATCCGGATCCTTCGGAATGTTGCCCGCTTTAATCAATTCATGAAGCGCCGAATCCATGATTTCGTTTTCGTCACTGGACTTGACGTACTGATTATTGATCCAAGCCAGTTTTTTCTTATCAAATTTAGCTGGCGACTTGCTCAATCGGGTTGGGTCGTACATCTTGATGAATTGTTTCTTGCTGAATAATTCCTTTTCACCCTTTGGTGACCAGCCCAAAAGCGTGATGAAGTTAAACATGGCTTCCGGCAAATAACCTAAGTCACGGTATTGTTCGATAAATTGAAGTACAGATTCATCCCGCTTACTGAGTTTCTTACCGGTCTTAGCACTCGTAATCAAGCTCATGTGGCCGAACTTCGGCGGCTGCCAACCAAACGCTTCATAGATCATTAATTGCTTAGGCGTATTGGAAACGTGGTCATCGCCCCGAAAGACGTGGGTGATGTGCATCTTATGATCATCGACCACCACGGCGAAATTGTAAGTTGGCATTCCGCTTCGCTTGGCAATCACGAAATCACCGCCGATGTCGCTAGAATTAAAAGTCAAATGACCCTTAACGATGTCATCCCAGCTGTAATCTTTGTTCTTAGGAACTTTAAACCGAACGACCGGCTTTAACCCCTTGGCCTTTGCTTTAGCAATGTACTGCTTCTTCTGGTCAGGAGTCATTCCTTCGTATTCATCGGTGTAATGCGGCGGAACCCCGATCGCCTTTTGTTCAGCCCGGTCGGCTTTCAACTGAGCTTCGGTCCGGTAAGAGTAATAAGCCTTACCTTCCTTTAAAAGCTTCTTGATTAACGGGGTATAAATCGAAAGGCGTTTCGTCTGACGATAGGGTCCGTAGGGGCCACCAACGTCAGGACCTTCATCCCAATCCAGGCCAAGCCACTTCAAATTATCAAGTTGGCTCTTGGTACCGCCGGGAACGTCCCGCTTAGTATCAGTATCTTCAATTCGAATCACGAACTTGCCGTGATTATGCCTAGCGAATAAATAATTAAAAATCGCGGTCCGGGCGTTACCGATGTGCAAGTGACCAGTCGGACTGGGCGCGTACCGAACACGAACGTTATTATTAGCCAAAATTAACTCTCCCTTATTAATATTTCATTTATTTTAATTATACCATAAAGACGTCAACAAAATCACCGACCCAGCGCAATTCGAAGTGCTTGGTTCAAAGTCGTGACCCCGATTACTTTGATGCCTTCCGGCGGCTGCCAGCCACTCAAATTGTGGCTAGGGATCAAAACCCGTTGAAAACCTAATTTTTGGGCTTCGGTGACCCGTTCTTCAATTCTAGTCACCCGGCGAATTTCACCGGTCAACCCAATTTCACCAACGTAGCATTCGGTTGGACTAGTACTAATGTTGCGGTAACTTGAAGCAATGCTAATGGCCATCGCCAAATCGATCGCAGGCTCGTTTAATTTAACACCACCAGCGGCCTTTAAGTACGCATCTTGATTTTGCAACATCAGTCCGGTTCGTTTTTCTAAGACCGCCATTAATAACGAAACCCGGTTGCGGTTCAAACCGATCGCGGTCCGCTGCGCGTAGCCAAAAATTGAGGGCGTCACTAGCGCCTGAATTTCGACCAAAATCGGCCGAGTGCCCTCCATTGACACCACGATTGCCGAACCGGTCGCGTTTTTCAATCGTTCTTCCAGAAAGATTTTGGAAGGGTTCTGGACTTCGCGTAATCCACGGTACCGCATTTCAAAAACCCCTAATTCGTTAGTCGAGCCGAAGCGGTTTTTGACCGAACGCAAAATCCGGTAAGAATGGTGCAAGTCACCTTCAAAATACAGAACGGTATCCACCATGTGTTCTAAAGTCTTGGGGCCGGCAATTGCACCACCTTTAGTGACGTGGCCAACCAGAAAGACCGTAATTCCGTTGGTTTTAGCAACGCCCATTAAATCGGTCGTAATTCCCCGGACTTGAGCAACCGAGCCAATTGCGGACTGAATCGACGGTTCTTGCATGGTCTGAACCGAATCAATCACCACGACGCTCGGCTGCATTTCGTTAATTGCGGACCGAACCGCGTTCATATCGGTTTCGGGATAGATATAAAGATCGGGGCTGTGACTGACCCCCAAGCGATCCGCACGGATTTTAATCTGGTTAGCACTTTCTTCTCCCGAAACGTAAAGGATCTTGCGATGTTTAAGGCTTAATTGATTGGAAATCTGGAGCAGCAACGTCGACTTCCCGATCCCGGGATCACCACCCAGCAAGATCAAAGAGCCGGGAACGATGCCGCCGCCCAAGACCCGGTTAAATTCTTCCGAATCAGTCTTAAAACGGGGCGCCGATTGTGATTTTACCTGGCCAATTAACTCCGGGCGGTTAGCGAATCTACCGGTTCGAGCTCGTGAAATCGATCCAGATACACGATTGGGCTGTGAACGCTGAACCTGTTTCTCACGAAAAGTATTCCATTTTCCACAATTCGGGCACCGGCCTAAATAACGGGGTGAAATGTATCCGCAGTGATTACAAACGAAATGCGTAATTGGTTTTACCATAAAAACCTTCTTTTCTATTTTCCAGACGATCCGAAACCGCCCTGGCGTTTCCGGGTAGGCTTAATCTCGTGATCAGCAATCAAATAAGGCATAAAAATCCCCTGGGCGATCCGGTCACCCTTATGAACCCGCCAATCTCGAATGCCAAAATTAAGCATCTGAACAAAGATCTCGCCCTCGTTAGTCGGGTTATTATAGTAATCAGCATCGATCACCCCGATCCCGTTCGGAACTATTAACCCGCGCTTAAGCGGATTACTGGAACGGTTCGCGACGATCAGTACTTCGTCAGGCTGCATATAGGCTTTGATTCCGGTCGGGATCAGGAACGGTTTGAGAACCCGCTTAGCTTGACGAAAAGTTTGATTATCTAAAGATCGACGGTGGCGAATCAGCCACAAAGCTCGTAAGAACGGGAAGTGCCAGATTGAAGGCACCGTCATCGTTACTGCACTCGCTAGATCATAACCGGCTGAAGCCCGGGTAGCTCGACTGGGCAGTTTAAGATGGGCTGATCGATACTTTGAAACAATTTGAAAACCGCGTTTCATAATTATATTTAACCTCGTTTCAGTAATTTTACATTACGTATTTTAATGGATAATTAATCCCGAATAAATCCATTAGACAAACTGGGGCTTTAAATATAAAATTAAAGTTAGAAGGAGTGAAAAAGTGAAAATTAATGTTAAGACTCACGCAATTGTGATTACCAATAAATCTAATCACTTAACTGCCGAATTAACGTACTTTTTGCTTCCGAATCAGGATTGGCTTTTGGAACAGTTATTTGCTGATTCAGAAGCCAATTTTAAAAAATATCGAGGGATTTTGATTAAGGAATTTTTCAATCGGGTTCCGAAATCAAAACACTGTGTGCGAGTTCTAGATCCATCGGCCGTATTTTATCTTCGTAAGCACCAAGGATACCAGAAATATATCCATCAAATTTAAGGAGCAAGCAGAATGAACCAAGATGCACTTAAAAAAATTGCCGGTTACGAAGCTGTTAAATTAGTGAAGAACAACATGGTAATCGGTTTAGGAACTGGCTCCACCGTTAAATTCATGATTGAAGCTCTAGGAAAGAAGCTTAAATCTGAACACATTAACATCGTGGGGGTGCCAACCTCAAACCGAACCGCTCGACGCGCTCGGCGGGCTGGGATTCCCATCCGAAACATCGATGACGTTGACCACATTGATCTAACGATCGACGGCGCCGATCAAGTCGACCGGAATTATCAGGGAATTAAGGGCGGCGGCATTGCCCACCTGTGGGAGAAAATCGTCGCCATTAATTCCAAGCGAAACGTCTGGATCGTCGATAAGACCAAATTAACTAATCACCTTGGTTCATTTCCGCTTCCGCTTGAGGTCATTCCTTACGGCAGCAGTCAATTATTTCGGCGGTTAGCCAAAATGAATTACCACCCTAAATTCAGGATGCATAAAGGCCGACACATCCTAACGCACTCCAGAAACTACATTATTGATTTAAACCTTGGTCAAATTGATTACCCTCATCAACTGGCCAAGCAATTAGATGAAATGACGGGAATTGTTGAACACGGCCTGTTTTTGGACATCGTCAACACCGTAATTGTTGGCTATCCTGACGGGCCTAAAATCATTAACGCCCGTTAATTTTTAGAAAAGAGTGACAAAATTGAGTAAAGCAATTAGCCATAACGATATTGAACAATATCAGAAAAATTTAGAGCAGCGAAAGTCCGCTCCGGTCGTCAGTCGCGCGATTCAGCATAACGGGATTTTATCCACCAGTACTAACCAAAAAGCTTACGACCGGAATCAACCAATTTTTTCAATTGAATTGCCAACCGGTCAAGTCACCGACCAAAAACGAGCCGGTTTCTGCTGGTTATTCGCCGCTTTAAACACGTTACGTCATCACATGGCAAATCAATTTAACCTAAAGGGCAATTTTGAATTGTCCCAAAACTACGTCAATTTCTGGGATAAATTCGAGAAAGCCAACTTCTTCCTGGAAAACGTCCTGAAGACCGCCAATTTACCATTAACTTCCCGAAAAGTTTGGTGGATCATGCGTGCTCCCCAAGAAGACGGTGGTCAATGGGACATGTTGTGTGCCCTAATTGAAAAATACGGGATCGTACCTAAGCAAGCAATGGGCAGTACCCACAACACCACTCACTCCGATGAACTTAACCAGACTTTAAATTCTAAGCTTCGGCTGGACGCTATTCAGTTACGAAAATTAGTTGCTCAGAAGGCTTCTGAACAGCAAATTAGCCAAGCGAAGTCCAAGATGCTGAACGTGGTTTACAGAATGCTGGTTTATTCATTTGGTAAACCCGTTCAAAAGTTCAATTTTGAATACCGCGACAAAAACAACCAGTACCACATCGATCAGGGATTGACCCCCAAGAAATTTTACGACAAATACATTGGCTTAAACCTTGAAAATTATATTTCAATCATCAATTCGCCAACCAAGGACAAGCCGTATCATAAGACTTATACCGTGGACATGTTAGGTAACGTAATCGGTGGTCGACCGATCAAGCACCTCAACCTTTCAATGGACGAATTTGAACAGTTAGCGATCAAGCAGCTCAAAAACGGTGAAAGTGTTTGGTTCGGCAGCGACGTCGGTCAATATTCAGACCGGAAAAACGGGATCATGGACGATCGCCTGTATCAAAAAGGTCAGTTATTCGACACCAACCTTAACTTAACTAAGGCTCAAGCCCTTGACTACGGTGAAAGTGCTATGGATCACGCAATGGTCTTAACCGGAGTCGACTTGGTCAACGGCAAGCCAACTAAATGGAAAGTTGAGAATAGCTGGGGCAAAAAAGTCGGCAACAAAGGTTACTTCGTAATGAGTGAATCCTGGTTCCGACGTTTTGCTTACCAAGTCGTAATTAACAAAAAGTACCTGTCAGAAGATCTCAAAAAAGCTCAAGCTCAAAAGCCGATCGTCCTTAAGCCTTGGGACCCAATGGGTACGCTAGCTTAAGTTCAAGATTAAAATTTAAAACAAAAAAGAGCCGATTAAATCAGCTCTTTTTATTTTCGGCAAAGCTTAATTATTTAATAACTTTATTATTTAATAACTTTTTTATTAACCACCCGCAACCGGGAATCGAATTGATACTCAATTGGGATTCCGTTCGGAACTTCTACGTTTTCAATGGCTTGATCCGAAACGTGATCTAAGTATTTAATCAGAGCCCGAAGCGTACTGCCGTGAGCCACGACCAATTGATTGTGACCGTCAAGTAACCGAGGAGCGATTTTATCAACCCAATACGGCATTAACCGGTGATAAGTCATCGCTAAACTTTCACCGCGGGGTTCTTTAATTCCTAGCCGAGCGTATTTATATTCATGATCAGCATGTTCCAACAGCGGGGGAACCGTTCGAAAGCCGCGTCGCCAAGCTTTGAATTGTTTTTCGCCCACTTTTTTTCGGACCGCAGCCTTATTTTTGCCCCGCAAAGCGCCGTAATGACGTTCATTAAGGCGCCACGTCTTGTGTTCGGGAAGGTAAGCCTGGTTAATCTCGTCTAAAACAATATTAGCGGTATCAATGGCACGAATTAAGAACGACGTGTGAACGTCGGTAAATTGAATTCCGGTTTGGTTAAGCTTTTGACCAGCCACGTGAGCTTGCTTAACGC
>CAKQCC010000006.1 GCA_934216625.1 uncultured Lactobacillaceae bacterium | reverse complement strand
CACTTTGACCGTCGGCAACGTCACCGGGCTCAGCAACGGTGTCCTTAGCTTAAAAACTAAGAACGGGGTCCAAAAATTTAACATGACCGCCGTTGACAATTACAAAATTATGAACAACTAAATCAAAATTAATTAAACAAAAAATCCTCACGATCAAAAAATCGTGGGGATTAATTTTTGGGTAAGGAAGCTAAACGTCACTTAACAAAATGATTAATCGGTCCGCAGGCGTAAAGACCAGACTGGTCCGGACTAACCAAAGCCAAATTATCAGTTAACCTTTTTATTACAACACCATCAATCAGCGGTGTGTTCTTGATGTTTAATCAACCCTTTTTTAATCTTTATTTTTAGTTCGACGAACGCTAATCAAGTACCCGATCACCGCCCAAATCAATATTGCGTACGGAAAGAGATTCAGCGGAAATGCGGGAACTGGGTAGATATTGGAAGCCAGCGGGAATAATAACACTATGAATCCCAAGACCGGCGCCAAGTCGTGTTTAAAGAACGAGTGGTGAATTTCGTGGTGCTTTTTGAAGAACACAAATGAACTCACGCACGACAGGATATAAATCACAATCATACAAAGCGCGCCCATCGTGATGTAATCTAAATAACTGGTGTTGACTCCAGCTGGCACCGCAACTAACAAGTATAAAATTAAACCAATCCCCAAAATCGAATTTACGGCGCTCCGGGGTGCGTTATGTTGATAATCAAACTTCCCAATCGTTTTCGGCAGGTATCCTTTTTCACCAAACGCATAGATCATGTAAGAAGAGGCGTTCGCCATACAGATCGTGGCCCCAAAGGCACTTAAAAAAATTGCCAGGTCAATCACGGTCGCCATCCCGGGACCCATGAACCGGTCAGCTAAAACATCTAACGGAGCTTGAGAACTGGCCAGTGCTCTCATGTGATTAATTCCGAAGCCAATCACAATCGCGTAACTAACGAACACGAAGATGACTGCACCACCGATGATCGTCAATAATAGCGCTAGCGGAATCGAATGCTTCGGATTCTTGGTTCGGGTTGCCACGGTGCAGGCCACTTCAAAGCCCACAAAGCACAGCACGGTGTAAACCACTCCGTTACCGATTCCCGACAAACTAGTGTGGGGAACGAACGGTTTTAAATTAACACCACTGGCACCACCCTTACCAAGGACGGTCAGGCTCAAAATCAGTAATACTAACAACGAAATTACTTCGGTCACTAATGAAACGTTACTGGTGATTTTAATACCATGGCTAACAACGAGCCAAATGATTAGCAGCAGGACGAAGCCCAACCAAACCGGTGAAATTCTGAACCCCAAATTTTTTAAAATTAATGAAGCGTAAGTTCCGGAAAGTGAGGTCATCGCAACGGTAAACATTAGATAACCGAGCACGATGATCCAACCGGACACGAAGCCCCAGTGTTCACCCAAACTTTCTCGGTTGTAGGCGTAAACAGAACCGTCGGCCGCGATTCGTTTTGACATTTCGTAAAAGCCGCACGCCACCAGCAACATCGCAATTGCCGCGACCAGGAACGAAATTGGCAGGTTAATTCCGGCAAATTTAGCTCCGGGGCCGGTATTACCAGCCATTGAACCGGTCGGCGCCATCGTGGCCAGCGATAACGCAAACGCTTCTAACGTATTAATCTTATGACTATGACTCATCCAATCATTCCTCCAAATCAGGTACTAAAAAATCCTCACAGTTCTTTGAAATAACTGTGAGGATCTTAATTCTCCAAATTGAATTCGTTAATTGCTTAACGATTATGATCCACACAGTTATTTGAATTCACTGTATGAACCATTGTTTTTGCAGTACGAAAACGCACCTCGGTTTATGCAGTGATTTTAATCATAAGGACGACGACCAAAATGACCAAAATCACTGCAATTAAATAGCCCAGGAGTGTTTTAGAACGTTGATTTAAAAGATATTCATTCATCAACATACTGCAAACCTCGATTAATTAATTCAATTTAGTTGTAAATCCTGACTAATTAAAAGTCAAGGCCTAACTTAAAATTTTACAGCCAGGTTAGAAATTGAATGATTACCAGAATTCCGGTTGCCCCTACCCAATCACCAGTTTTAATCCTGAAACGATGATAATGAGTCCGGCGGTGGTCAACCACGAAGCCGTGTGAAATCATGGCCATCGAAAGCCAGTTTGCCCAGCGAATGGCCGCTAAAATCGCCTTAAAATAAAGAACGGGTGAAAACCACCCTAACCGAATTTCGCGCATTCGGGCCGCTGCTTTAATAATTTTTAACTGAGTTTTAATTTCGGGGATCAGGTTCATCGCTCCCAACACGCCGAAGACAAATTTAGTCGGGACTCGACAATCCTGTTCTAGCGCACTCGCCATTCGAATAGCCGTCTCTGAAATTTTTAGGTCAATCCCGATCGCAAGGTAAGCGTAAATCCGGGTAAAAATTACTAACCCGAATTGCCAACCCGCACCGTACATAACTTGGGACAGCAGCAATCCCGTCGCGGGAATTAACGGAACTAACCCCAAAGCCAGAAACTGTTTCAAAGTTGCTCGCTTTAACCCCAGATAAATTAAACTGAAAACGATTAAAACCAAATTCAGCCGAAGGTCTGCGATTACCGAAATCTCTAGTCCCAAAACTAGGGCCAGTGCTAACTTAACAACCGGATTCATCTTGTTTACCGCTCCTTATAATTCAAATGACGAGCCGCTAGATTAACGTGATAATCAAACAAATCGGCGAGTCCGTTAATTTGGTGGCTAATGATCAGGAAAGTAAAGGAATGGTGACTAACCGCATTTTTCAACAGCTGCTTAAAGAACCGAATCAGCGAATGGTCAAGGCTTTGAAACGGTTCGTCCAGCAAAATCACGGGAGCGCCAATCAGCAGTGCTTCGATAATCTGAAGCGCTTTCTGCTGGCCACCGCTCAGCGTGTAAATAACTTGATTCAAGTGACTCGCCAGGTGAGTTTTCACTAGCCAGCGTTGCAGATCACGTTTCGAATAAATTCGACGAACAGCGTGTTGAAGCGTTTGTTCTAAATCCCCTTTTACGGTAATTTGCAGGAACTGGTCAACCGAGTTTTGAAAAACCAGGTTAACGTGCCGATAGTATTGACGTGGCCTGATTTGGTTAATTGACCTGCCTAAATACTCAATTCGACCCCGATAACGCAGTAATTTAACCATTGCTTTAAACAGCGTTGATTTACCGCTCCCGTTGGCTCCCGTAATCAAAGTGACGTGGTGGAGATAGAATTTAAAATCAGCAACTTTAACTAACGGTTTCCGGTACCCTAAAACCAAATCACGAAATCTAAAAACGGGACGGGCTTGCGGATCGGGAAGCCGCCAGTGATAACGAGAAATTGGCTGACGAACGGCATTAAAATTAGTTTGAACCAGTCGACCGTTCCGTAAAATCAGCAACTGATCAACTAGTGAATCGTAACCGGTTAAATCATGATCCACGATAATTATAATTTTGCCAGCGTGCTTTAGTTTAACCAGCTGCTTCATGATCTGGATTCGCGACCGTCGATCGACGTTTGCAAACGGCTCGTCCAGCAAAATCACGGAAGAGTGAATCGCCATTACAATTGCCAAGGCAATTCGTTGTTTCTCGCCACCGGATAACGTGGTAATTTTTCGGTCAGCTAAATCAGTTAGGCGAGCCCTAGCAAGTATCGGTCGTAAGGTTGCTTTAATTTGATTCGCCGGGACGCAACGATTCTCTAAAGTAAAAATCAATTCCTCGCGAACGGTTTTCATGGTGAATTGGAAATTAGGGTTTTGGAACAACATCGCAACGCAATTACTTAACTTAAATTTGGGAATTTCGGGTAACCGATGATGACCGTACATAATCTGACCAGTCATTTTTCCGGAAATAAATTCGGGATAAAACCCGGCCATCAATTCAAGGAGTGTTGACTTGCCAACCCCCGAAAGTCCGGTAATCAAAGTCAGCTGACCAGAACGAAAACTAGCGTTAACGTTATTTAACAGTGGCGGTCGGTGAGCGTACCTAAACGTCAGGTGCCTTAAAGTAACCAATTTCATAAGATTTGGCTTCGTTTCAAGTAACCACGAATTGCTTGGGTTAAATTATAGGAAATCAAAAAGATCGAGGCGAACTGAACCACGAACGCGATGATTAACGAAAGTAAAGAGAATTTAAAATACCCCTTCGTAATCACATCGTAAGCAAACGTAATCAAGGTCGTAAAGAAGCTGCCCAGTACGAATGATTTTAGAGTGTAATGCCGGTACTTAGAACACGCGAAACCGGCTTCGGTCCCCAAACCTTCTAAGATGCCACTTAGCATTCCGCGAATCCCGCTAACGCCGCCGATGAAGCATTCAACCACGGAACTAACGGCTTGGCCCAACAGTGCTGAACCGGGAGCCCTGAAAAGATCCCCGACTAATGCTGCACCTAAGACCCATGGACCTT
Organism: uncultured Lactobacillaceae bacterium; assembly: GCA_934216625.1. GTDB lineage: Bacteria > Bacillota > Bacilli > Lactobacillales > Lactobacillaceae > Acetilactobacillus. The sequence continues at coordinate 28,589 of CAKQCC010000006.1, read as the reverse complement.
GAGCTACCGCATTTGCGGTCGGGAAGAAATTTAGTTCCCTAGTGCTGATAACCAGTGAGAACGGGATTAAAACATCATCCCGCAGGTAACCAATACCTAAGAAAATTAATCCACAAAAAATTGAAATTAACGCAATCAAAATAATGTTTCTAAGGCTATAAACCCTTTTCAAAATTTCACCCTCTAAGGAACAAATTTACCTAAATTATAACTACATTCAGTAATAATCCCAAGAATCAACCCGATAAACAAAAATCTTCATGACAATTAACCGCCACGAAGATCATCAAAATTATAACTATTTTTAAATTCGGTTATTTTTTCAAATCATCAAAACCGTTCTTAGCGGTTTCCGGAAAATGTTTGCGGACGATCCGAGCACACCGGCCACAAAATGCCGGATAATCAGGATCGCTCCCCACGTCGGTTTTAACCATTCGGCAACGCCGGCAAGTTTGACCCTGTGCTTTCGTGACCTGAATGGCAACTGAATCACCATAATGATCAGCATCGTCGGGAGCTTGACTAAGTGGTTTAACCTGTAACTGAGAAACCATCAAGACTTGACGAACGTTAGCGTTCAATGATTTCAGCAAGGCCTGATCCTTCGAATTCAGGTAAAGTGTCAAGCCGGCAGTTGACGGCTTGCTGATCACTTTAGCGTCCCGGGCTTTTTCAAGTGACTTCAGGACGTCAGACCGAATTCCGCGCATGAATTGGGTCCAGTGACTCGTGAAGTCAGCAAATTTGCTGTAATCTTTAACTTTTGGCATTTCTGATAAAGCCGCAAACTTTTCGGGTTCCTTTAAGAACGGCCATAGTTCTTCGGTCGTGTGTGGCAGGACTGGCGTCAAGAGCTTCGTCAAGCCAACCAGGATTCGGTAAATTACGGTCTGCATTGCTCGGCGGGATTGACTGTTTTTCGGATCGATATACAGAATATCCTTCGCAACGTTCATGTAAAAGGCCGACAAATCATCGCTAACGAAGCTCATCAACCGTTTATAAACACTCAAAGTATCATAATGATCGTAAGCAGTTTTAACCGCCTTTACGAATTGGTTGTAATCAATCAACATGTAGCGGTCTAAAGAACCCAGCTGGTCAAAACTAACCGAATTTTGTTTTGGATTGAAATCGGTCACGTTCGATAGCATGTAACGCAAGGTATTCCGAATCTTCTTGTAGCGGCTAGCAACCTTAGTGAAGCCACCCATTGAAGCCCGAACGTCGGCCGAAGTATCAACCGAAGCGACCCACAAACGGACCACTTCAGCACCTAAACGTTTGATGACCTGGCTCGGTGCGATCGTGTTACCGATCGATTTACTCATTTTCCGGCCGTGCTTATCAAGCACGAAACCTTGCGACACTAACTGCTTATACGGAGAACAATTAGCGTAAGCCGTACTGGTGATAATACTGGAATTGAACCAGCCCCGGTATTGATCAGAACCTTCTAAGTAAAGATCAGCCGGATAAGTCAAATCTTTGCGTTCGGCCAAAACTCCCTGATGAGAAGAGCCGGAATCGAACCAAACGTCCATGATGTCAGTTTCTTTAGTAAACTTGCCGTGTGGAGAATGCGAATTGGTGTATCCCTTCGGCAGTAACTCTTTCGCTGACTTTTCGAACCAAACATCAGATCCGTACTTGGCCACCAGGTCAGCAACGTGATTAATGGTGGTCTTAGTAATAATCGGGGTGCCGTCTTCGGCATAGAAGATCGGGAGCGGAACGCCCCAAACCCGTTGTCTGGAAATTACCCAGTCACCACGGGCGGCAATCATGTTGTGCAAGCGTTTCTTGCCCCAGCTCGGGAAGTACTTAACTTGATTAACGTTCTTTAAAATGTCCGGCTTAATCTTATCAACCGACGCGAACCACTGCGGTGTGGCCCGGTAAACCACCGGTTTCTTGGTTCGCCAGTCGAACGGGTAATCATGCTTGTACGGCATGAACTTCAGCAGCGCGTGATTTTGTTTCAACTTATCTAAAGCGACCCGGTTGGCTTTTTCGTAGAATAGGCCCGCAAAGTCTTTACCAGCTTTGTCGGTTAAGTAACCCTGAGCGTTGATGTGAACCAGAATCGGCAAGTGATACTTACGGCCAACGTTATAATCATCTTCGCCTAAGCCCGGTGCCGTGTGGACCAATTCAGTTCCGGAATCGGTCGTCACGAAGTTAGCGCACATGGTTAGCAACTTACGGTTCGGCATGAACGGGTGAGCAGCAACAATCCGGTCCAGCTGATTACCCTTAACCGTCTTTAAAGTTTTGACGTGTTTCCAGCCGATTAATTCAGCAACCCGATTTAACCGCTGGGTGCCGACTACGAAGTGGCGAGAATCACCGTCGACAGTCACAACTGAGTAATCGAACCGTGGGTTGACGGTAATGCCCTCAGAAGCGGGAATCGTCCACGGGGTTGTAGTCCACACCACCATGTAAGTATTAGAATCATCAAGAACGCCCTTGCCGTCAATCACCTTTTCGGCATAGAAAGCGGTCGGTGACGTAACCTTATGATATTCAACTTCGGCTTCGGCCAATGCGGACTCGGAAGACCATGACCAGAGAACTGGTTTCCGGCCCCGGTAAATTAAACCCTTCTCGGCCATTTTGCCGAAGACGCGAATTTCGGCCGCTTCGAACTTCGGGTGCAGAGTCAGGTACGGGTGCCGCCAATCCGCCATGACGCCCAAACGCATGAATTCCTTTTTCTGACGTTTGACTTCTTTAACGGCGTAATCATGGCATAACTTTCGGAACGCGTTGGTCGACATTTTCTTCCGGTTGTAACCGGCCTTGGTCAACTTTTCTTCAATCGGTAAACCATGGGTATCCCAGCCAGGAACGTACGGAGCGCGATAACCGTTCATCGACTTATAACGAACGATCATGTCCTTTGAAATCTTGTTCATCGCGTGGCCCATATGAATATCACCGTTCGCGTAAGGCGGGCCGTCATGTAAAACGAACGTTGGCTTGCCCTGGTTCAGCTTTTGCCGCTGTTCATAAACGTGATTCTTCAGCCAAACTTTTTCACGCGGGCCTTCTTTAGTTGGCAGGCTGCCGCGCATCTTAAACTTGGTGCGGCCTAAATTTAACGTATCTTTAACTCGCAAATTGTAAATCCCCTTTTAGTATCAAAAAATCCCCACAGCTTCAAATCACTGCGGGGACCCAAATTAATTTCAATTTAACCGAACGACTCGATCCACACAGTAATTTGAATAAATTAAACACTGCATGAATCATTAGCTTCTGTGGATCAGCTATCTTGATTTACGCAGCGACTCTAATCAAAATGTTAATAATGACTAAAATCGCTACAATTATTGATTCAAGAAACGAATCCTGATCTAATCGCTGCATCCGCAAAAACTCCTAACTAATTATTTTCATCTTTAATTATAGATGAAATCGAAACGGTGTCAACACCAAAGTTAATTTCAATTAACTATTGACATTCAAATTAAAGGCTTTTAATATGAAAATTGAATTAAAAAGGAAGAAACTTTACGATGCTTAAACCAATGTTGATTAATTTAATCAATTTTGATTGGCTTGATGCGTTTCGTTATTATTTTTCATTAAATTCTGTGCGGAACGATCAAGTCAATGTTTCGAGCATGTAAAATTTCTCGTCCGCGCAGATCATCAGCTACGCGGACGCACCGGATTTAAGTCAAACAATTATCGAATCCCCGTAGCTGAAAAGTTACGAGGATTTTTTATTTATCATTTTTAGGAGGAATCTACGATGGATTTATCAAATCAGCTCAACCACTTCGCAGCTTCAATGCAGCCAAGTGAAATTTTAACGTTTAACCAAAACATTTCACAGATTCCGGACTTAATCAAATTAACGCTGGGTGAACCGGATTTTAACACTCCGGATCACATTAAAGCGGCAGCAATCAAGGCCATCAAGGATAATCACAGCCACTATGCCAATCCACAAGGGATTCTGCCACTGCGGAAAGCGGCCGCTAAATTCTTAAAGGATAAGTATCGTCTACATTACGACCCGAAAAGCCAAATTCAAGTCACCACCGGCGTCAGTCAAGGAATTCATTCGGTTTTTGAAGCGATCTTAAACCCTGGCGACGAAGTCATCATTCCAACCCCGATCTTCCCGTTCTACATTCCGAACGTAATTCAAAACGGCGGTAAGCCGGTCTTCATCAACGTATCACACGATAATTATATCTTGACGCCGCAAAAATTGGAAGCAACCCTCAAGCAGCACCCGAAGACGAAGGCTTTGGTTATGAACTTTCCGAATAATCCGGTCGGCAACACTTACACCCGCGATCAATTAATCGGTTTAGGGAAAGTGATTAAGCAACACCACATCTTCTGCGTTAGCGACGAAATTTACAGTGAATTAACTTATGACCACCCGCACATTTCCATGGGCAACATCGTTCCTGATCAAGCCATCGTGATGAACGGGGTTTCAAAAACCTTTGCCATGACCGGATATCGAATTGGAATCGTCTGCGGACCCGCCAAAGTGATTCAAGCCGTTAGCAACATGTCATGCATCGCCACGACGGCAGCCGCCACGCCAATTCAATTTGCAGCTGCCGAAGCTTTCCAAAATGGTGAAGACGACGGTGTCAAAATGCGCAAAATTTACAAGCAGCGCCGTGACATTTTAAGGAACGGTCTAGCCAAAGCTGGCTTCACCAGTCCAGAGCCCAGCGGCGCGTTTTACATTTTTGCTAAAATCCCGAACCAATTCACCCAGGACAGCCTGAAATTCGCTTACCAGCTAGCTAAAAAAGCTCACGTCGGTGTCATCCCGGGTAACGCTTTCGGTCCCGGCGGTGAAGGTCACTTAAGGATCAGTTACGCCGCCAGTACCAATGACATCAAGCGCGCTGTTCGCAGGATTCAGAAATTTGTTAAAGAAAATTAATCAAAAGGAAGGTTTTAAAATGAGAAAAGTTGGTATTATTGGTTTAGGTAACGTCGGTGAAGCGGTCGCTCATTACATTTTTGCGTGTGGATTCGCCGACGACATGGTCTTAATCGATCACAACACGAAAAAAGCGAACGCCGACGCTTATGATTTTGAAGACGCGTTACCGAATTTACCACACCACATTAATTTAACGGTTAATGACTATTCGGCACTCAAAAACGCTGACGTCATCATTTCAGCCATCGGCAACATGGGCATTGAAATCAAGACCCACGGAAACCGCTTCAGTGAATTGGTGTACAACGCTAAACAAGTCAGGGAAATCGGCAAAAAGATCAAAGCTTCCGGATTTCACGGCATTATCATCGTAATTACCAACCCGGTTGACGTGATTACCACTCTCTACCAGCGGGTCACCGGTTTTCCAAAGAGCCGGGTGATCGGCACCGGGACCCTTTTGGATACCGCTCGCATGAAAAAGGAAGTCGCCAAGATCTTAAACATCGACCCCCGTTCGGTATCCGGATTTAATTTAGGTGAACACGGTAATTCCCAATTTACCGCTTTTTCAACCGTCAAAGCGCTTGGTCAGTCGTTCCCACAAATTGCCAAAAGTAAAGGAATCAATTTAGATCAAGTTGGCCAGCAAGTTAAGAAAGACGCTTTCACCGTTTTCAGCGGTAAACATTACACTAACTACGGCGTTGCTACCGCAGCGGTGCGGTTAATGAACATCATCTTAAATGACGCCCGTAGCGAAGTGCCGGTTTCAAACTTCAGAAAAGACTTGGGAGTTTACCTATCCTATCCGGTGATCGTCGGTCGTAACGGGGTAATCGGCAACGTTAAATTAAATTTAACCGACGACGAAAAGCAGAAACTAAGTCGTTCCGCTAACTTTATCAAAAAAGAAACCGCAAAATATTTAAAGTAAGAAACTTCAAAAAAGAATTTAGCGAAATTTTTTCACCTAAAACACAATACCGGGTTAGAAAATTTTGACCCGGTATTTTTTCTGGCAAATTTTGCAAACAAATTGTAACGAAATTTTGGATTAATTAAATGTATTCTAATCAGAATTTCTTCTACAATTATAATTGGAATTTTGAATAAAGAAGTGAATTTAATGACGCAGCAACGCTTATTAAACATTAGACACGGTTACAATTTCCGTGACGTTGGTGGCTACCCGACTTACGACGGCCGAATCACCAAGTGGCACAAGATTATCCGTTCCGGTAACCTGGCCCACCTGGATATTCATGACCAGGCTTACCTGCTGAACTACGGAATGATCTGTGACGTCGACTTACGCTCAAAGGGCGAAGTTAAGCACGAACCGGACCGGGTCCCGGAAGGTGTCAAATATTTCTTCAACCCGATCCACGGCAGTAAACGACCGCCCAAAATCACTAACCTCAGAAGTAAATTTTCGGATGACCCTAACCTGAGTCATCGTCACATGGAAAACGTGTACCGGCACATGATCGACAGTCACCATTCCAGACGTTACTACCGAAAATTATTTAAGATTTTCCTAAAATACGGCAAAAAGGGCGCCATTCTACTGCACTGCTCCCAGGGAAAAGACCGGACCGGGATGGGCATCGTCATGCTGCTGATGACGCTCGGCGTTAGTCGGGACGTTGTTAAACGTGATTATCTAATCTCGGCCAAGGAGATGGTCCCGTACGTTCGGCTCAAGCAGGATCAATACCGAAAATACCACGTTAACGCTAACTTCATGGCAAACGTTAAATCACTCTACACCGTTTCGAGCGACTATTTCGATGCCGCGTTCAGCGAAATCAAAAAGAAATACGGAACCTGGCACCGTTTTGAACACAAATACCTCAAATTAAACGACCGAAAGATTAACAAATTACGCAAATTTTACTTAGAGGACCCGAAATAATGAAAAAAACAAAGGAAATTTGGTTACTGGGGTTGCCGCTTGCGATCGGGATCGGTAGTTTCATCATCAGCGAACGAATTTTCCGTTTCGCAACTCACCGGCGAGCTAAATACCCGGTTCCGTCCAAGAGCATGCTTCGCTACGCTCGATCGTATTATCAATACGTCGACTGGTACCAGCAAATTCCTAAACAGACCTGGGCAATTTACGAAAAGCACCACCGGGAAAAAATGGTGGCGACTTACATTAATAACCCAAGGTCAAAATATAACACCGTAATTATCGCCCACGGGTTCGGTGGCAACCGGGAAACGATGGCCAATTACGCCAAAATGTTTTACGGCCTCGGTTTCAACATCCTAATGCCGGATGACCGCGGTCACGGTGAAAGCGCCGGAAAATACATTAGTTTTGGTTGGCTTGACCAAATTGACTACCTGCACTGGATCCGTGACGTTATTAACCATCAGGGCCCGAAAACCAACATCTTGTTGTTCGGCGTCAGCATGGGCGGTGCTATCGTTTCAATGCTCAGTGGTGACCACTTGCCAAAGCAGGTTAAAGCCATCATCGCCGATTGTGGATACTCAAGCGTTCGGGCTGAACTTGACTACCTACTAAGGCACCATTACCACCTGCCGAAGTACCCGTTCGACCCGATGATCAACACCATCAATCGACACCGACTCGGTTACTACATGACCGACGCTTCAACCACCAGCCAACTGGCTAAAAACACCCGGCCGGTCTTCTTCATTCATGGGGCCCGGGATAAATTCGTACCGACGCCAATGGTCTACCAGAACTACCGAGCAACGTTAGCGCCCAAACGGCTCTGGATCGTTCCGTTCGCTGGCCATGCCGAGAGTTTTTGGATTAACGAAGCTAATTACCGAAATCACATCCGGTCTTTTTTAGATGATTATTTTTTCAACAAAGTTAGGAATGATTAGATGAAAATTAAGCAATTAAAATTATTCTTACTAATATCACTTGCGCTAACCGGAACTGCGCTGGCCACCAATTCTCACCGGATTTACGCCGCTAGTCAAGTACCGGTTATCCAGCAATCTAAGCAACCGGCTAGGCAGCCTAGAATTGGCAGCCGGGATCTAATTCAGGGGCCAAAGCTGAGGCTCAAGCGAGCTAAAGCAGCGGTCGCTCTTGACGGCAGAACCGGTCAAGTCGTTTACCAGAAAAACGCTAACCAAAAACGGTTAGTTGCTTCGACCGGGAAACTGATGACCCTGTACCTAGCCGAAAAGAAATTAAGTCGCGACCCAAATGGCTGGAATCAAAAAGTCAGAATTTCGAAACCGTTGATCCGAATGGGTTACAACGGTAATCTTGACGGCTTCAAATTCAAAGCAAAGAAACGATACCGAATCCGGAAGATTTTCAAGCAGGCTTTCGTAGCTTCTGACGATAATTCGGCAATTCGACTCGGTGAATGGGTCGGCGGATCCAATCGCCATTTCATCACGTTAATGAATCGACAAGCTCGAAAATGGCACTTGCGAGCTAATTTCACTTCTGCTTCCGGGCTTGAAAACGATGACTTAGCACCGTACGGCCTTTGGGTCCGTGGTGGCTATTATAGCGGAAACCGCATTTCCGCAAAGAGCTTGGCAATCATCGCCTACCACTTAATCAATGATTTCCCTGGGGTCATGAGATACTCAATAATCAAAGAAACGACCGTCGATGGCCAACGGCTACACAATTACAATAATTTGTTGCCAGGACGAAAGTACTACGAACGACACCTTCACGTGGACGGTCTAAAGACTGGTTACACCCCGGCGGCTGGTTACTGTTTCGTGGGGACCGGCAAGCGTCCCGGAAAAGATCGGTTAATTACAGTCGTTCTTGACGACCCGACCGAATTCAGTGATACTGACGATTTAATGAACTTCGTTTACCGAAATTCGAACCTTTATCAATAAACCCAAACGAGCTGACCAAGTTGAAGAAATATTTTATTGTCGATAGTTCGATTCTTCCCGACACCTTTGACAAAGTGGTTAAAACTCGGCAACTACTGAAAAGCGGAAAAGTCAAGCGAATCAATGAAGCCACTAAACTCATGGGAATCAGCCGGGGGACTTACTATCGATACAAAGATTATATTTTTACTTCCGGAAAGGATCACCGTAACCGAAAAGCGGTGATCGCCTTTATGCTGGAAAACCAGCGGGGGATTCTTTCGAAAGTCTTAACCCAAATTTCGAAATCACACGCTAGTATTCTAACCATTAACCAAAACATCCCGATTCACGGGATCGCTAGCGTCACGATTTCACTCGATTTAAGTTCAATTACCGGCACGATTGACCGGTTACTGGATCTAATTAGGGCAATCCGGGGAACCAGTAACGTTCACTTAGTTTCAATTGAGTAAGAGCAAATAAAAGCCAGCTGGATCAAAATAATCTAGCTGGCTTTTGCTCTTTTACTAATGGAAATTATCAAGTTTTATTACATTAATCACTTTAGCATTGTACTGTGCAACGGCATTCGGCGCCTCGGATACAAATGTCGCATAATTGAATTTACGGCAACCGGGACTTCACCTAAACCGGTTGCGATCAGAGTATCCTTGCCAGGATAAACGGCTGCGTCACCAACCGCGTAAACGTTCGGCAAGTTGGTCTGGAGCTGAACATTAGTTTTAATTCGGCGGTGAGCCTCAGCTAATTTCACGTGCCACCGACGAAGCGTGCGGTCACTGGCGATGAAGCCATAATTGACCACTACGTCATCAACTTTGACCTTTTTCAAATCATCCTGGGTGCGCATTTTCTTGGCGGTAATCAAAATTTTCCCGTCTTTCGTCAAATCAAGCTGGCGAATCAAGTACGGAGTAATCAAACGAACTTGCGACTGCTTCAAACGATCAACCATTTTTTCGAGACCGCGGAACGAATTTCGGCGGTGTAGCAAGTATACCCGACGAGCCACTTTTTCCAGCAAAAGTGCGTTGTCAATGGCGGAATTCCCACCGCCGGCAACCAGCACCGTCCGATCTTTGAAACGGCTCAAATCGGTAACACTGTAAAATAACCGTTGGCCCGTCAGTTGCGAAGCGCCCTTTGCCATCAAGTGCCGGGGATTAAAGGCCCCGTTGCCACAAGCGATAACGATCGCTTTAGTTTTGGTAACGGAACGGTCAGTAACGATTCGGTAGCCACCCGACACTGGTTGAACATCAATGACCGTCTGGTGGAGTTTAACGTCCGGGTGCATCGTTTTGAGCTGCCGACTTAGTTTTGCCACCAGCTGTTTGCCACTAATCCCGGCGTAACCACCAACGTCCAAAATGGTCTTGTAAGGATAGAGAGCGCTAACCTGGCCACCGAAACTAGCTAAACTTTCGATGATCTGAACTTTAGCGTCCCGCAAACCAGCGTAGAACGCCGCGAACATCCCGACCGGTCCGCCACCGATTACCGTGACGTCATAAAAATCAGAATTTGTCTTTAATTTCACAAAAATCCTCTTTTCTTTTTATCTTTATTATAATATGATGAAAGAGAATCTGCTGACATACTAGTAAAGGAAGTTAATACATGCGTTTTACCCCCAAAAAGATTGCCCTCGACATCTTGCTAGTCATTGAAGCGGTCGCGTTCTGCTTCTTGATTAATTGGCAATTTCGTGGCAACGTCCTAAACAGTGCCCACGTCAAACAAAATAGTACTGCAACCATTTTCATCCCGGGATTCGGTGGGAACGCCGTTTCAACCAATGATTTCATTAACCAATTTTCGCAGCACCGTTTAGCTTCACGCGCTTTAAGGGTCTACGTCCCCGAAAATAACCGCATTTCAACGATGCACCAGTACCACCCGATTGCCAAGAACAACCCGATGGTTCAGCTCGAATTTCAAGATGACCTGCACCCCCAAAAACAAGCGGGCCAGATGATTTACGTGATGCATTATTTATACCAAAAATACCACATTAAGAAAGTTAACTTTATCGGTCATTCGTCAGGCGGCAACATCGCCTTCGATTACATGATTCATCATCCACACGCTACTAACGTTCCCCAGCCCGAAAAATTCGTGACGATTGGCGCAAACTACGCACCACACGATCCGTTGGTCAAAAACCTGCCCAAGAGTCTTCACGTCTTAAACATCGCTGGTGAAATTTATAACGCCAAAAGCGATGGTGAAGTCCCGAACAAAATCGTTCAACCGATGGGCAAGCTAGTTCGGAAACACGTCGGCAAGTATCGTTACTTTGTCTACCGCAGTAACCCGGTTAATGCTGAACACTCAATGTTGCACGAAAACCCGAAACTTGATAAAATTATTGGTGAATTCCTGTGGAATAACCACTACCCAAGCGGTTCGGTCAAGTAAATAAAATTTCAAACCAGTTCAAAAAAGCCCACTAAATTAAATTTAGCGGGTTTTTAATTAATTCATTTTTCAATTCGGTTTAACCAGTTTCAACGATGTTGCCCTTGTAGTATTGATGAAGTGCTAGAGCTAAGTTACCAACCGTCGCGGAAGCATTGTTTGGGCACTGCGGCATCGTGATGTAATGATTGAGGTTCCCGACGTTTAAGTAATTGTTGAACAGCTTCTTAAATTGGGCCCGGACTTTTTTTAAAAAAGGCTCACTCACGACGCCGCCACCGAAAATAATTCGTTGCGGCCGGATGAACAAAGTGGCCTGAACCGCGGCTTGAGCTACATAGTAAGCCATGATGTCCCAGACGTGATCGGTCAGCGGAACGTCCTGACCCTTTTTGCCGCAGCGTTTTTCGAAAGTCGGCCCGGATACCAAGCCTTCCAAACAATCGTGATGATAGGGACAAATTCCCTTGAAGTTCAAATCGTCTTTCGCTCGCTTCACCCTGACGTGACCTAATTCCGGGTGCCCCATGTAACCAATAAAGTGACCGTTGTTAACGATTCCGCCACCAACACCGGTCCCGATCGTATAATACACTAAGGAACGAATCGGCTTGTGATGAATAATCGAAGTAATGTACTCACCGTAAGCCGAGCCGTTAACGTCAGTTGTCCAGAACATCGGAATCTGAAAAGCTTTTTTCATAGTCCCCAGGAAATTAGTGTTGGACCAGCCGGGTTTCGGAGTATCAGTGATGTAACCATATTTGGGGTCGTCAACCCGAATTTCAATCGGCCCAAACGACGCAATGCCCATTGCCTTTAAGTCTTTAAATTGTTCGAAGTATTTAATGCACCGAGACAGCGTTTCTTTCGGATTAGTGGTCGGAATGTGAACACTATTCAAGATTTGATACTTTTTATTACCAACGCCGCAAACGAATTTGGTCCCGCCAGCTTCAATACTGCCGAAGAGCATTTCGAGAACCTCCTTGATTAGCTAAAATCATTTTTAATTGACCCCTTAAGGATCCGATAATTCTCAAGTAAATCATTCAACGTTTATTATAGTACAACATTTCGAAGGCACCCGAAATCCTGTTAAGTTAAATAATTACTAAAAAGTCCCGAACCAAATTAAAATTTAGTTCGGGACTTTTTGATTAAATTTTCTAAATTAAGCGCCTAATTGAGCTTCCAAATGATGTAATTCAGCTCGACGAACCTTTCGCGGCAGGAACCGTCTGATTTCTTCTTCATTATAACCGACTTCTAATCGCTTGTTATCAAAGATAATCGGCCGGCGCATTAGATCGGGATATTTAACAATAAACTGAATCAATTGCGACAAAGAAAGTTCGTCTAGACTCATGTGTAATCTTTTAACTAATTTTTTATACGCATTCGAACGGGTTGAAATGATGTCAGAACTGCCGTTTTCGGTTAAGCATAAAATCTGCTTAATTTCATCGGCATTGAGGGGTTTCGAACTAATGTTCCGTTCCTTGAACGGAATATTATGAGCTTTTAACCATGCCCGAGCCTTACGACTTGAAGCACTACTTGGAGCTACGTAAAGATTTAACATACAATCCACTCCCTTTAACAAGCAAGATCATTTCGAATCAACCGTTTAATTTAAACGGTCATCTAAAGCATATCATGACTTTACTCAAATACAAGCCCCTCAGTAATTTTATCTTCGTCGGTACCAGCCGCCAACGTACTGAATCGCCTTCAGGGTTCGAATCGTGGTGATTTTGATCTTGCCTGGATACGAAAGTTCATTTTGAACCCGATCCCGAACGTGACGAGTCAGTTGGGCACTAGCTTCGTCATCCATCACCCGGGGATCAATAATAATCCGGAGTTCTCTGCCGGCCTGAATCGCGTAACTTTCTTTGACACCCGGTTGTTCGTTCGCGATGTTTTCCAAATTCTTCAAGCGCTGGATATATTCTTCAATTGACTCACTTCGGGCCCCGGGTCGAGCTCCGGATAAAGCGTCCGAAGTTGAAACCAGCAGTGAAATCGGGTTGGTCGGTTCGACATCCCCGTGATGAGCCGCAATGGCGTTCACCACAATGGGATCTTCATGGTAAGTTTTCGCCAGTTTAACCCCTAATTCAACGTGAGTTCCGGTGACTTCGTGGTCAATCGACTTGCCCACGTCGTGCAATAATCCAGCGCGGCGAGCCAAACGTGAATTAAGACCTAATTCGGCCGCCATGACTCCTGACATCTGGCCAACTTCCATCGAATGATACAAAACGTTTTGACCATAACTAGTCCTGAACTTTAGCCGACCCAGAATTTTCATTAAGTCTGGGTGCATCCAGCCCAGGTGCATCGTACTAATTACCGTTTCGCCAACCCGACGTAATTCAGCATCAACTTCTCTTTCCGCGTTGCGAACCTGAATTTCAATGTTCTTTTCGGTGATGTGACGCGACACAATCAGATCACTAAGGGTTCGTCGCGCGGTTTCCCGCCGGATCGGGTCGTTAGTCGCGATGTGAAGTAGCAGTGGATCGTCAGGGTCAAAGAATAGATCGGTCCCGGTAACACTTTCGACTAATCGTAAGTGCTGGGCATTCCGGCTAACCAAATGACGCTTAATGATCGGATCCGGGACGTTGATATTGCGCTCAATATGATTCCTGGGTAAATCGACCGGACCCCGCTGAATTGCTTCAATAATAATGTCATTAGCTCGCTGGTCAGCAACACTAGCGGCGGATTCAGTCTGGACTTTAACGTCAATGTCCTGTTCACGCTTCAGTTCGTTCTGGTCAGCATTTAAGACCTTGGTTTTAGCAACCGGATCGCTAATCTGACTAATTCGGTTCAACATCTGATGTCGCTTCAGCAATAATTGTTTAGCGCGATCAGCCGTTTGTTGATACTGCTGATTATATTCAGTAAATTTCGCTCGATGGCGTTTAAGATCAGCCGCTAATTGACTTAACCGGTGCTGATTTTCTTCCAGATATTTACTATGACTATCGAGTCGACGGGTCAAAACTACGTTATTATGATCCTGATGATCCAATTCATGATTAGTATTTTTCTGATAATTCTGGGTCTTAAATTGTCCGGATTTAATTAATCGACGGTGATGCTGCCGACTTCGTTTAAAGCCAGCCGTGATTTGATGCTCAGCCCTTTGTTTAGACTGAGCAAGTCGACGAGTAACGGATTTTTGATCCATAATCGCCCCGCTCGAACAACCTAGGGCCATCATTAAAACCACAATTCCAGCAGTAATCATTTCCGCTGTCCCTTACTTCCTAGAAATCTTTACACTTCAACAAAAACTAGTTTAACTAGTTCTGATTAGTGATCCGATCCAAGAGTTTAAAAAGGACTTTTTGATTATCTGAGGGAACCGGGTGCTGATTGATTTGCTCAGCAGTTTGCTGAACCGCATTCGGTGCATCACTAGCTTCAATTAGCTGGTGATCAGCCTGGGTTAGTTTTTTGACTTCGTCCGGCTTCATTTCCAAATGAAATTGGATGCCGATCATATTGTCCAAAATAAAACCTTGATTAACGTCAAGCTGACTCTTGAATAACCGGTGACTATTGACCGGCAAAGTAAATTGATCCTGGTGCCAATGCAAAACCGTCAATTGATCCGGGATCCCGTCAATTGAGCATTGATCAGATTTTTGAACCGGTAACCAGCCAATTTCGGCCGGATTCTGCTTCTCAACTAAAGCACCTAACGCTTTAGCTAACTGTTGGGCACCGAGGCAAACCCCAAAGATCGGTTTTCGGGCTTGATGAGCCCGGCGAATTAAATCTCGTTCCTCATTGATCCAGGCTTTGTCCATCTCGTTGGCGCTTTCGTTGCCGCCCATAATCACCAGAAGATCAAATTGCTCGGTTCGAATCCGTTTCAATTGATCACTTTGATCGGGACGGACAATTTTAAGACTACCGTGATGCTGTTTAATCCAGTCGCTAATGTAGCCTGGTCCTTCTACATCGTTATGTTGAATTAATAACGTTTTCATTTCAAATCAACTCCGTTCATTTTTCACGTTCTACTTATTATTATAATCTTATCAATCTCAAATATCGATCACCCAAAGTATCGATTCAGGAACGCAACGATCGTTCGTTGATGAAACCGTGGGCGATCACGATGTTTCGGTTGATCTTGTGAACGACCGGAACATAATCAGCAGCCAGTTTCAGATGTCGAGTAGCAACTCTGAGCGTAGACCTAGCGAAACCACCGGCGGTCCGTTAACTGAAGATTTTGGTTATTATTAATGAATCCTTTATAAGTGGGAATCAATGCGATTCGATAAAAATAAAATCCAGCCCCGAATAAGACGGCTCCGGTCAAGATTAGCAAAGTTAATAAAGTTCCAAAAGTAACTTTAGTCCTTCACTTCATCTTTGTTTCTCCGTCAATTAAAGTTACTTTCATTATAACGCTTATTCCCAAGCCAAAGTTGTATAATAAAGTAAGGAAGTGATCAAATGTTTTCAGATCGACTCTGGGCACTCCGAACCGGACAGCACTTAACCCTTAAGCAACTAGCTCGCGAACTCAACCGAAAATTCAGCGATCGTCATCGCAACACCAGTCCCCAGATTGAAAATTGGGAACGCGGAACCCGAATTCCTTCGTATCGCGAACTCATGAAATTAGCTCAATTTTTTCACGTTAGCATGGATTACTTGGCCGGGAAGTCAGGCCAAGATCAAATCGATCTAGCTAAACTCCTGGGAACCAACAAACAACTTCAATTCGGTTGCTACCACTTAAATTCCGCCGATCGCAACGAAATTTTTGCATTAATTCAAGGCTATTTTCATGGTAAAACCAATCGAATTAAGGCCGCTGATTCTAAGCGTTCCCGTAACCAGCAACAAACCTTTAATCTAAACTTTAGAAACCAGGATTGATTACGTTGAACCGTCGAAAATTACTGAAGAAACTCAGGCATCAGCACCAGATTAAACATCAGCCAACTTATATCGAACAACTTAAAAAGTATTACCATCTATTCAATCATTACCTAACGATTAAATTTCTGATTAATAACGTCTTAGAAAGCGACCGACTGCTCCAAAAGAAACAATTACCGCAGGATCTACCGGAATTATTGTTACCGGACGACATTCAAGACGTAATCTTCAAGCGGGTCAACGCTAAGTATCCCAAGGGCGATTCGCGCGGTGACCGAATTTGGAATCGGTACACTAACGCACTGCCCAAATTAGATAAACTGCTACGTTCGTATCGAGATTATTTAGAAGCTGAATACGGGATGTGGGCCTATATTTCAGCACCGTTTACAGCCGATCTGGCTCATTTTATCGGTAATCACCAGGCCCTAGAAGTGATGGCCGGCAATGGCTACATCTCAAAAGGGCTCCGTCAGCATGGTGCCAAAGTTTTTTGTACCGATAGCCTCGAATGGGCTCACCAGAACGAAACTGGCAAGCACTTAGTTACTCACGTTGAGAAACTGGATGCCCTGACGGCCTTTCAAAAATACCAAAACCAAATTAGCTACATCATCATGTGCTGGTCGCCAGATGGCGTTCCAATCGACTGGCAGCTTTTGCAAACCATTCGACAATCAGGAAAAGACATCCCCATGATCGTAATCGGTGAAAAAAACGGCGCCACCAATTCAAAACAATTTTGGCATCACGCCCATTTCATTACTAACGACCGAATCAAGAAATTAAATCGGCATCACCGTAGCTTTGATTTAATCCACGACCACGTTTACTTGGTTAAATAATCACTTTTTCTTTCGGTGGGTTCGCCGTTGCCGAGAAGTTTTTCGTTTTGATCTGGCCTTTTTGGCTTTGCGGGTTGCTTTCGGTTTAGCTTTTTCGGCCGCCTGATTAGCTTTGAGTTTAGCTAACTGATCTTTGATCCACCGATTGATTTGGGTCAAATCATTAGTCGGCCGTTGAATGAAATCATCGGCCGTCGTAACCTCATCGATCCGGAAATGCGACCGGTTTAAATCGTGAGCTGAAAACATTACGTAAACGTTGGCCGGCATTTGGCCGTTATTAGTAACCAATCGTTTCATCGGTCGAATGCTGCTGTACGGTAAATTAATTACGTTGACTTCTAGACTGAAGACCCAATCGGTGCCTAGCACCTTTAGATTTGTTTGAGCGGCTTGATGATTTTCTAGTTGTTGATTAACAAACTTGATCAGGGGTTGAAAAGCCCGACCATTTTTAAGGGTCGACCGGCGAATTGATTTATTCAGCGTTGGGTACTTTTGATCGGTAATTTGCTGAATTAATTGATCAGCGTTAATTTGCATTAATTTTCACCTGAATTGAATTCTAAATTTAGCGTCTAAATTATATCACAAAGTAAGGCTTTAATATGAAATGGCAATATCATCTAATCATCCCAAACGCGATCACTCCTTGTTCAGTTCGGCACTATTTAAGCCGGTACTTACTAATTCCTCGCTACAAAATCTATCGGCTAAGAAAAAATCAGCGGGTTTTAGTTAATCATCATTATTTACCGATGAATTACACAGTTCATTCTGGCGACCGGGTTCAGCTCACCTTTCTACCTAGCGATTTCAGGGAACCGTTTCCAAACGTTGCTCCCGACAGCGCTGCCGGTGTCCAAATCTGCTATGAAGATCACGATTTGCTAGTGGTAAATAAACAGGCCGGCGATAAAACTCACCCCAATCAACCGGACGAAGTCGGCAGTACACTAAATCACGTTGCTGCTTATTTAAAACCGAAGCACCAGCAGCCTTACATCGTTCACCGGCTCGATCAGCAGACTTCCGGAGCGTTAATCATTGCGAAGAATCCGGCGGTGGTGCCGATTTTGGTCCGCTTAATCGGTGAAAAACAGATCAAGCGAATTTACTTAGCATGGGTTAAAGGGACGTTTAAAAAGGTTAGCGGAACCATTAATTACCCAATCGGCCTTAATCCTAATGATCAGCGAAAACGAATGATCAACGGGCCACACGCTAAGCGAGCGGTCACCGAGTATCACGTCATTAAAACTAAAAACGATAATTCATTAGTCAAGATTCAGCTGAAAACGGGCCGGACTCACCAGATCCGGGTCCACATGACAAGCGTTAATCATCCGGTAATCGGCGATCCGCTGTATAATCCAAGTACCGAACCATTCACTAGAATGCGGCTTCATTCCTGGAAAATCAAATTAATTCGACCGTTCTATATGCAAGTGAAATGGGTTACCGCACCGACAACGGAAAATCCTAAATTAATTTGACATCTCATTATTTTTATTTTATATTTAAATTGAAAGTTGTTTTAAGGAGTTTTTGATAATGCTAGAAAGAATTGAAAAACAAATCTCGAGTCTTTTTGCAATGGCTTTATTACGGTTATTATTATTAGCCAAATAAAGTCACTGCATAGCTAGCGTTATCAATTTTGGTTCATGCAGTGATTCAAAAATAACTGTGTGGACTTCAATTTAACGAAACGTTAATTTTATAGAAACTAGATCCTCACAGTTATTAAAGCTGTGGGGATTTTTTAGTACTTAATTGAAAGGGATGTCAATTATGCAACATAGTCATAAAATCAACACACTGGAGGCGTTTGCCCTATCGCTAGCTACAATGGCACCAACTGGTTCACTAGCCGGAAATGCGGGACCAACTGCCAAATTTGCCGGAATCAACCTGCCACTTTCGTTTTTGGTTGCCGCGGTCGCGATGTCACTAGTTGCGATTGGTTTTTACGAAATGTCCAAATTAATTGCGGCTAACGGTTCAGTTTACGCTTATAACCGAAAAAGCCTTGGTGAACACTGGGGATTCGTGTCTGGTTGGATTCTAACCCTTGGCTACATCGTTTTTTCAGCCGGAATGAACGCTCAACTTGGTAATTACGCTTCGTTAATTTTTAAAGAACTCGGTTTCAACGTTTCACCAGTTTTGATTGGTTTTATTCTAATTATTTTAATTGCGATCATTCTAAGCCACGGAATTAAAATCACCAGCAACGTTTCACTAGTCACCGAAATCATTGCCCTAACGATCCTAATGATTCTGAGTTTCACGATCTTAGGCAAGGGCGGTGCCAACGGATTGAACGTTAAGCCGTTCATCCCTAAAACCAGTCTATCCGGAATCGCCAGCGGAGTCGTTTATACCGTGATGTGCTTCGTCGGTTTCGAAGTCTCTTGTACGGTTGCAACCCGAACTAAAAACCCCAAGCATTCGATTCCGTTCGCTCTAATGTCCACGATTATCGGTGGTGCCATCATCTTCGTTTTCGTTAGCTACACGATTGTAATGGGCTTCGGGACCAACCACATCAATGCACTGGTTAACAGTCCGGCCCCGCTAAGTACTCTTGCCGGTCGATTTATGGGACCCGGAATGACAATTATCATCAATTTCGCGATCTTTATCAGTGCCCTCGGTGGAACGATCTGTGTAACTAATGCCGCAGCTTATATGCTTTTTGCTCTAGGTCAAAAACACTACTTGCCGCATTTCTTAGGCAATTTTAATTACCGTCACAACGCGCCGCGGCACTCGATCCTGCTAGTTATGATTACCAGTTTGATTCTTTACACATCAGTTGCCGTCACTAACGGTATCAATACTACTTATTTGTATTACATCACACTAGGTGCGCTGTGCATGATCGTCATCTACCTCTTTTCATGCATCAGTTCATTTACCTTCTTCAAGCGCCACCAAGAATTTCATCATTCAATCTTTAAGCATGACCTGGCACCAATCTGTGGATTCATCGTACTGCTGTTTCCACTAATTTCTAATATCTATCCCGTTCCCAAATTCCCGCTAAACCTATTTCCGTACTTCATCTTGGCGTGGGGAATTGCTGGTTATATCATGAGTATTCATCACACTAAAAAGAATTAAACCATAATTTTCGAAATAAAATAAAAAGAAAAGACGTTGCATAATTAATGCAACGTCTTTTTTAATTATTAATTTAACTTCAAATTAATTGTTTAATTTATTAACTGGCGTCCATTTCCAGTTCGTAACGCGTGGCATATCAGTACCATGATCACGGATGTAATGATAATGCTTATCTAAGATGGAGTCCATTTCACTCTGGAAGTCAGCTGACTTTTCGGCCAAGGCCG
Source organism: uncultured Lactobacillaceae bacterium (assembly GCA_934216625.1). Lineage (GTDB taxonomy): Bacteria > Bacillota > Bacilli > Lactobacillales > Lactobacillaceae > Acetilactobacillus. The sequence goes on along the minus strand of CAKQCC010000006.1, from coordinate 8,241 downwards.
GAACGTCCTGAACAACTTCTTTCGCTAAGTGGTAACGGTCCATGTGATTTAAGACTGGCATATCAAACGGTGTCGTAATGTCACCATTTTCACGGTAGCCATGAGCATGTAAGTTCTTGTTATGACGATCGAAGAAGATGGTCTTTAACATGTTTTCGTAACCGTGGAACGCAAAGACAACCGGCTTATCTTTAGTAAAGATACTGTCGAATTCTTTGTTGCTGATGCCCTTCTTGGTGTAACGAGGGTTGTATAACTTAATTAAATCAACCACGTTGACACAACGAATCTTCAAGTCAGGGAAGTGCTTGTGCAAAATATCGATTGCCGCGAAGTTTTCACGGGTTGGTTCACAGCCAGAAGCAGCCATGACAACGTCTGGTTCGCTGTTGCCATCGGTGGAAGCCCAGTCGATTACGCCTAAGCCATCACGGGTCAACTTAGTAGCTTCGTCAATCGTGAACCATTGCGGACGCGGTTGCTTAGAAGTTACTAGCAAGTTAATGGTGTTGTACTGACGAAATGCCTTATCACCAACGGCCAATAACGTGTTGGTATCAGCTGGTAAGTATTCGTTGATGAAGTCCAATTTCTTGTCGGCCAAGTGGTTCAAAAGACCCGGATCTTGGTGAGTGTAGCCATTGTGGTTTTGTTGGAATGCCGTCGAGGTATCAACAATATTGATGGACGGGATTGGTTTACGCCAGTGCTTGCAGCGCGGTAAGCAGTTAGCTTTTTCTAACCACTTGTAGTGTTGAGTCAACATGGAATCAACAACCCGGCCAAAGGCTTCGTACGTATTGAAGAAGCCGTGACGACCGGTCAAGGAATAACCTTCTAACCAGCCTTCACATTGGTGTTCAGATAATTGAGAATCAATTAACCGACCGGAATGCGCAATGTCGGCATCGTTCGGTTTATCAATCTGTTCCATCCATTGACGATTAGTCTGCTTCAAGACACCGAATAACCGGTTGGATTCTGATTCATCAGGACCCCAGCCTCTAAAGTTATGTGGATTTAACTTAATAACTTCAGCGATCCAGTTGGACCAGTTTGCCATGTCTTGGCCCATCTTAGAACCAGGGGTGCCAATCTTAACGGCAAATTTCCGGTAATCAGGTAAACGTAACGGTTCAGGTTTGATACCACCGTTAGTGATCGGGTTCATTGCCATTCGCTGATTACCCTTCGGTGCCATATTTCTGATTTCGTCCTTAACGGAACCATCAGAATTAAATTCTTCTTCTGGATGGTAAGATTTTAACCAGTGGACTAAGGCATCGGCATGTGACATGTCAACAGAAGAAATCGGTAACGGAACTTGGTGAGCACGACTAGAACGTTCAACTGGTTGACCCTGGAAGTTCTTCTTCGGACCAGTCCAGCCCTTTGGCGTCCGAACCACGATCATTGGCCAGCGCGGTAATTTAGCGGTGGTTGCGGTTTCGTTTTCACGAGCGTTTTTCTGAATCTTCTTGATTTCGGTAATGCAAGTATCCATGGTCTTCATCATTTGTTTGAAGACGTCGGCCACATTCTTCGGATCATCAGGATCGTTCTGGTGGTCGCGAGGATCCCAGCCTTTGACTTCAACAAAATGAGGATCCCAGCCCATGCCGTGATAATATTCGGTTAAGCTCTTGTCACTCATCCGGGATAAAATGGTTGGGTTTGAAATCTTAAAGCCATTTAAGTTAATAATCGGTAAGACAGCACCATCAGTAACTGGGTTAATGAACTTGTCTGAGAACCAGGAAGCACATAACGGACCAGTTTCGGATTCACCATCACCAATTTCAACGGCGGCGATCACGTTCGGGTTATCGAAGATCGCACCAACACCATGGGACAGAGAATAACCTAATTCTCCACCTTCATGGATGGAACCTGGCGTTTCGGGAGCGGCATGTGAAGCAACACCACCTGGGAAGGAGAATTGCTTGAATAATTTAGCCATACCACGTTCGTCATTTGAAACGTTCGGGTAGATTTCCGAATAACTACCATCTAAGTAGGAATTGGAAATCATAACTTGACCACCATGTCCTGATCCTTCAATGTAGAACATGTCTAAGTTATATTTCTTAATGGCACGATTTAAGTTCGCGTAAATAAAGTTTTGCGATACAATCGTACCCCAGTGGCCTAACGGATGTACTTTGACATCTTTTGCGGTCAGTGGGCGTTTTAGTAATGGGTTATTACGAAGATATAATTGACCCACGGATAAGTAGTTGGCGGCCCGCCAATACTTTTCCATGTCTTCTAAGTATTGCTTAGAATCATAATTTACAGCCATTTAATACACTCCTTTAATGGACTAATTAAAAAGTAATGATTGTGACAATCACCATTACTATTATAAACAGATTATCAATAAATTATAATCTTTATCCTAACGAATTTAATTTCAAAATTCAATTAAGACAGCACTAATTTCCACCGTTCATTATGAATGACAAATCCAAAATAGTCTAGCATTTGGGCCAAAAATGATAGAATAAATTTGGAAAGGAATGATTCCGTGTCAAAGAAGAAAAACCGAATCAAAAAAACGCTAGTTGAAAAGATGTTGGACGCCCATCATATCAAATACCAGCAGTTTATTTTTCCGACCAAAAAAGTCGGTGACGTCCAGCAAATGGTCTTCACTGATACCGGGGTGGACGAGCACCACGTCTACAAAACCCTAGTTTTAAGCGGTAAAAAGACCGGTCCACTGGTCGGAGTAGTCCCGATTGACATGAAACTCAACGAGAAGGCTTTGGCCAAAGCTTCCCATAATAAGAAAGTGAATATGGTACCATTAAAGCAACTGCGCAAGACTAGTGGCTATGCTCACGGTGCGAATACGCCGATCGGGATCTACGAGCAAGACCACTACCCGATCTTCATCAGTCAGATCGCCCAAAAGCAAGGCATTATTTGGGTATCATCCGGTGAAATCGGTCGTTCGGTTAAAATTAAGGCCAATGACTTAGCTCAAATGGTGCACGCAAAATTCGCGAAAATTGCGGTTAATAAATAGGGGGATTTTCAATGATTCAATCAATTTCAGATACTATCAAATTAGCTGACGGCAACCGAATGCCCATGGAAGGCTTCGGCACTTACAAATTAGTTTCGCAAGGCGTCATGAACCGGGCCGTCGAAACCGCCTGGCAGAGTGGCTACCGATTATTCGACACCGCCCAGTTTTACCATAACGAAAAACAACTGGGCAAGGCACTCAAAGCCTTATCAGTACCACGCGAACAATATTTCATTACGACCAAGATTCCGGAGCCCAAGCAGGGTTATCAATCCACGCTGAAAGCGGTCGACGAATCTCTAGCCAATTTACAGACCGATTACTTAAATTTAGTTTTAATTCACTGGCCGATTCATTCTCAGTTCTTTAACACCTGGCGTGCTTTGGAAAAAGCGAAAGCAGCCGGTAAAATCAAGTCAATTGGGGTCAGTAACTATCACCGCACTCATTTAGAACTTTTGCATACCCGGGCAAAAGAAATGCCGGTGGTGAATCAGATTGAAAACCATCCTTACCTGAGTCAGCAGCCGATGGTTAATTTTGACCGGCAGTCGCACATCTTGACTCAAGCTTGGAGCCCAATGGGTCGTGGCGCCGTTTTGCATGACCCAACGATCGCCAAAATTGCGAAAGCGCACCAAAAGTCAATTGCGCAAGTCGTATTACGCTGGCATCTGCAGCGCGGCGTCGCCATTATCCCGAAATCGAAGACGCCGAGTCGCATTAAGGAAAACGCTGATATTTATAATTTCGAGTTATCGGATCGAGAAATGAAAATCATGAACGGTTTAAACAAGAACCAGCGCACTGGTGATGATCCGGAATTAGTTTACGAAATTGAGCACCAATATTAAAATTTAATAACCAAATTAAAAACTCCGCAATCTGAAGTTAATTGCGGAGTTTAATTTTAGGTTAATCACGAACCACTCTGCGCACTTTACTAATTCCGCGCAAGTGGCCAATCAGTTTTTTCAACTGATCTAAATTATGAACTTCAACCTTTAATTGAATTACGATGATCTGGTTATTTTTGTAGTTACCAAAAAACGAAACTAGCTGGCCAGTATCCTGATCCGTCATCCGAATCACGTCATGAATCAAATCACCACGGTCGTAAGCTTCGACCGCCAACCGGCTTTCGTAGAAATCATTAGTTTGGTGAGCATCGGTCCAGTGAGCAGTAACTAACCGCTGGGTATGCTGAGCATGCGGACAATCTTTACGGTGAATTGAAATCCCGTTGCCGTGGGTAATGTACCCCACGATAGAATCACCCGGAATCGGGTAGCAGCAATGGCTTAACCGGACCAGCAAATTACTCAAGCCACCCACGATAATGCCGCGGAAAGACTTCTTGGACGTATCGACCGGATTCAATTTGTGCGGTTTATGAGTTAAGACCATGTCTGAATCCGATCTTGAAACCCGTTGTTGCCGTTGCTGAGCCATCTGCTGGGCGTGCAAATGCCGCACCAGATCATTCACTACCGAAATCGGGCTAACGTTGCCAAAGCCGATTGCCGCGAATAAATCATCAGCAGACTTGAAATGCCGGCGCTTAGCGATCTTTTCAACCACGTTTAAATTCATTAAAGTATCAGGATATTCGCGATCTTTAATTTCGCGCATCACGCGGTTCCGGCCCACTGATAAATTCAGGGTGTAATTATGACGCCGGAAATACTGCCGAATTTTTTGGCGGGCCCGGCGCGTTTTAGCTAACCTTAACCAGTTGTGACCGGGCGAAGCATTCGCTGACGTCATAATTGCCACTACGTCACCAGTTTTAAGCCGGTAATCCCAGGAAACGATCTGGTTATTGACCTTCGCGCCAATCGCGTGGTTCCCGACTTCAGTGTGAATTCGGTAGGCTAAATCTAGTGGCCCAGCCCCTTTTGGCATTTCCATCACGTCGCCATTCGGGGTTAAAACGTAAACCCGGTTATTAAACAGGTTACTTTTAAAATTATATACCGGATGCTGACGATTGGTTGAATTTTCCTGAACCGCGATCATCCGTTTAAACCAGTTCAGGCGAGAATTGTTAAGATTACCTTTGACTTTGCCCTTCAGGCCAGCCTTATAAGCCCAGTGAGCAGCAATTCCGTATTCAGCGACCTGGTGCATTTTTCGGGTCCTGATCTGAACTTCGAACGGTTTCTTTTTAGGGCCAACGACCGTAATGTGCAACGACTGATACCCGTTTGGCTTCGGGTGGGCGATATAATCTTTGAAGCGCCCCGCCATCGGTGACCAATGGGCCTCGATTGCGCTCAAGACGGCATAGCATTCACTCACGCGGTCCACGATCACCCGCATCGCCAGAAAATCATAAATCTGGTTAAAAGCCTTGTGCCGGACCACGATTTTGTGGTAAATCGAGTAAATGTGCTTAGGTCGACCGTAAAGTAGCGGTGATTTGAGGTGAAGGCCACTAATGAAGTGACGAACTCGGTTAATTGCGGCGGTAACGTACTGATTCCGCTGTGAACGCTTTAAGCTCAAGTGATGGGCAATCCGGTGATAAGCTTCGGGTTCCAAATATTTCAGTGACAAATCCTGCAGCTGCCACTTGATCGTTCCAATGCCTAGCCGGTCAGCTAACGGTGCGTACACTTCCATCGTTTCCTGCGAAGTTTTTTGCCGTTTTGTTTTTGGTAGGTAGCGCAGGGTGCGCATGTTATGGAGGCGATCCGCTAGTTTAACCACCACCGATCGAATGTCAGGACAAATCGCCAGCATCATTCGCCTGAAATTAATGGTCAGTTGCGGACGACGATGGGAATGGTATTTCATCCGATCGAGCTTCGTTACCCCCACCACGATTAACGCAATTTCTCTGCCAAACTTTTTTTGCAACTGCGGCAACGTAACGGAAGTGTCTTCAATTACGTCGTGCAAAAAGCCAGCACTGACCGTCTCCGAATCCATTCTGAGGTGGGCTAAAATGGCGGCAACCTGAGTCGGGTGAGTAATGTATTGATCACCAGACTTCCGGTATTGACCACGGTGAGCAAAATTAGCGAACTGGTAAGCTTGCTCAACTTGATTAACCTGAGCCGGGTTCATATACTTAGCAGCTTCACGTAAAACATATTGTGGAGTTCGACTTCTAGGTTTAGTCACGATTTCACCTTCTTTATTTAGTATTCTAACACGTTTCTTTTGATTCGAAACCATTCACAATCGGTAAAAAATCGATTATAATTCTAGATAATCGTCAAATGAATTTGGGGGCCTCGTTTCATGCAACTTAATTTGTTATTAACCAGTGATGTTCACGCTTATTTAACACCGACTAATTATGTTGAGCCAACTTTTGGCAAGCCATTTAGTTTAGAAAGGGCCGTGACGATTCTGCGGCAGCAACAGAAGCAATGCCGATTCTCACTGACTTTTGATGACGGGGATTATCTGGAAGGCTCCCCGCTTGGTTTTTACCTAGCTAAAGTTAAACACGAAGCCGCCCCGAAAGTAATTGATGACGCCTTTAATTCCGTTCACTATGATTACGGAATCGTCGGCAACCACGAATTTAATTATGGCCAGGCGTACCTCAAAAATTCGATCCGGGAGTCACACCGTCAGTTCCTGTGCGCCAACGTGATTGATGATCAAGGCCGTCATCCCTTTGGTCAACCCTACGCAATCAAACAAGTGGGCCCAATTAAAGTTGCGGTAATGGGATTAACCACTCAAGGTGCTACCAAGTGGGAAAAGCCCGAAAATTTGAAAGGATTGCGTTTCGTTTCGGCAGTCACCGCGGCGAAAAAATACGTTCCGCAAATGCGCAAAAAAGCTAACGTGGTTATTTTAGCATATCACGGTGGTTTCGAACGGAATAAGCAGGGCCAGCCGACTGAAACATTAAAGGGTGAAAACGAAAGCTATCAGATTTTAAAGGAAGTTAAGGGCATTGACGCGTTACTGACCGGTCACCAGCACCGGGTAATCGCCGATCATTTGTTCGGGGTGCCGATTATTCAAGTCGGTCACCGTGGTGAATACGTTGGTAAAGTCACCCTTGAAATTAATTCGAAACGCCAAGTCACCGCGAGTCAGGTTAAATTAATTCCAACTAAGAACGTAACCCCCGACCCCAGAACGGTCCGAATCGTTAAACCGACCCAAAGCGCGGTCGATCGTTGGCTGGACCGACCCCTCGCTAAAGTCAAAGGCTCATTACTATTCAGAAGCGCACCGGCGGCCAGGATCAACAAGTGTAGTTTCATTGAATTTATTCAGCGTGTTCAAATGGCGACTATGGGCGCCGAACTTTCGGCTGCTTCATTGTTTACCAACGAAGCTCACGGGTTTGCTAACCCGATCACTTTACGCAATATTATGACCAACTACGTTTACCCGAATCATCTATCATTATCAATCATTTCTGGTCAAACTCTTAAGGCCGCTATGGAACAGAGTGCCAAGTACTTCACTTTCAAAAATGGGCACATTACCGTCAGTCGACCATTCGTCTACCCGAAGCCACTTAATTATTGCTACGACATGTACGAAGGCGTTAATTACGTCATTAACGTTGCTAAACCGGTGGGCCACCGAATTACTAAATTAACTTATCGCGGCCAGCCAGTTCGTCCTAATCAAAAATTTAAGATTGTCTTAAATCACTATCGAGCCGTCGGTGGCGGTCATTATCCAATGTTTAACCGTAAGCAAATTAAAAGAACCAGCTATTTGGTAATGGACCAAATCATCGCTAAATACTTAAGAAAGCACCCGGTAATTCAAGCCACTAATCACCATAATTTTAAAGTGATTTATAAAAAATAATAAAATTAAAAATAATTAAAAGGGCTTACCAATCAATTGATAAGTCCTTTTAGTTATATATCTATATTTTATAATTAAAAATTAATTTTCGTTAGCATAGGCTTCGTTATCAGCAATCATTCGCTTAGCACGGTGCCGAATGCCGTAGTGGTACATCAACATAGAAACCAATACAAATAGAATTGGACCGGCAATCGTCCAGAAAGCAGTAGAGTACTGGTGAACTAGAACTGGCGATACCACATTCATAACTACGGCAAAGATCATAGCAATTAACAAAATTACTACGGTCGTATAAGTTGAACGCATGCTGTGGAAAAATACCACTTCTCGTTGTAAATCATGACGTTTCTTAAAGAAGATAAAGCCAATTACAACGAAGAAATACGGAAAGACGGAACCAACATTAC
>CAKQCC010000005.1 GCA_934216625.1 uncultured Lactobacillaceae bacterium | reverse complement strand
AGCAGCTTTCCTGAGCTTCAGCTGGTGAAGCGCTGTGGCCGGTGCCGATCGCCCAGCTCGGTTCGTAAGCGATCACCACGTGAACCGCTTTTGAGCTTTCAATCCCATGCAAAGCCGCGATGACCTGGTTTACCACCCATTTGGAGTGGTCACCGGAATCCAGGCGACCCATGGTCTCGTCGCAGCAGATAATCGGCGTCATCTGGTTCCGGAAAACCGCCTTTACCTTTCGATTAATCAACTGGTCGGTTTCGTTGAAATATTTTCGGCGTTCAGAATGCCCGACGATTACGTCACTAATTCCCATTCGGGATAAGGCTTTAGGACTAACTTCTCCGGTGTAGGCCCCGGAATCTTTGTAAAAACAATTTTCAGCGCCGATTTTTAACGGCAGCTGATTGTTTTTAGCAGCGCTAATCATTGTCTGCAAAAAAAGCGGTGATGCCGCAATCATCGTTTCAACTCGGCGTGGATCCGGTAATCGATTTTTTAAACTTTTAAGGAACGGCTGAACTTGATCAAGGGTCAAATTCATCTTCCAATTTCCAGCAATCAAGGGAATTCGATGCAAATTACTCAATCGACTTGAATTCTCCTTTCTATCTTCATTTTACAATTATTTGTTTTACAAAAAAAGATTCGGTAGCTAGTCTACCGAATCCCGAATTTAAACTTCAGTAATTAATTATTTACTTGTCACTAATTGAAGCGATTCCTGGTAATGTCTTACCTTCCAAGTATTGTAAGGAAGCACCACCACCAGTTGAGATGTGGGTCAACTTGTCAGCAACGCCTAGCTTCCGAACGGCAGCCGTGGAATCACCACCACCAACGATCGTAATGGCGTTCTTCAAAGTACCTAAGAAACGACCGATTTCTAAAGTACCCTTAGCAAAGTTGCTCATTTCGAAGACACCCATCGGACCGTTCCAAACAACGGTCTTAGCGGTCTTCAAAACTGATTCGAACTTCTGAATGGACTTCGGGCCAATATCTAAGGCCATCATGCCATCCGGAATTGCTTCGGCAACCTGGGTCCTAGCGTCGTTAGCAAACTTATCAGCGCAAACGGAATCAACTGGTAAGACGATCTTGTCGCCACCCTTTTGCAGAATCTGTTTGGCTAAGTCGATCTTGTCCTTTTCAACTAAGGACTTACCAATCTTAATGCCTTTAGCAGCGTAGAACGTGTAAGCCATGCCACCGGCGATAATTACTTTATCAACCTTTGGCAATAAGTTATTAATGACGCCGATCTTATCGGAAACTTTAGCACCACCTAAAATGGCAACGAACGGACGCTTTGGATTCTTGACGGCGTTACCTAAGTAACGGATTTCTTTTTGCATCAAGAAACCAGCGGCAACCGGTTTACCATGTGCTTTCATTGCTGTGGCAACCCCAACGTTAGAAGCGTGCTTCCGGTGAGCAGTTCCGAACGCATCATTAATGAAGCAGTCACCTAAACTAGCCCAGTATTGGCCTAATTTTGGATCGTTGCCGTGTTCACGTTTAACGTGCTTACCGTTAACAACATCTTCGAACCGGGTGTTTTCAACCAAAAGAACGTCGCCATCGTTCATCTTATTAATGGCGTCTTCTAATTGTTTGCCTTCGGTGACCGGAACGAAAATTACCGGCTGGTCTAATTGCTTAGATAAGTATTTGGCAACCGGACGAAGAGACTTGCCCTTCTTATCAGCTTCAGTATTAATGCGGCCTAAGTGAGCCAAAATGATTGACTTGCCATGGTGAGCAATTACGTACTTAATGGTTGGTAAAGCAGCGATAACTCGGCTGCCATCAGCAACCTGATCATTTTTAATCGGAACGTTGAAATCTAAGCGCATTAAAACTTTTTTATCTTTCAAGTCTAAATCCGTAATCATGGTTTTAGCCATAATAATACCTCCCTTTTTATTTTTTCAAAAATAAAAGGCAGAGGAAGCTAAACCTCCTCCACCTTGATTCAAATTGTCAGTTATAATCCAAAGATTATAATGAAGCGAAGTGTAATAAGGTCCGAACCATGTTGCAGGTAAAGCCATATTCATTATCGTACCATGCAATAATCCGAACGATTTGAGTATCGTTATCACCAGAAATAACCTTGGTGAATGCTGGTTCGAATAAGGAACCATGAGTATCATCACGGACATCGGTAGAAACGATCCGGTCGTTAGTGTAACCAAAGGCATCGTTAGCTTCGCTTTCCAAGTACTTGTTGACTTGGTCAGCAGTTACGTTAGTCTTTGGTACGAAGTCTAACTGAGTAATTGAGCAATCAGGACTTGGAACCCGTAATGCGTAACCAGTTAACTTACCGTTTAATTCTGGAACAACTAAGCCAATTGCTTTAGCAGCACCGGAAGTATGCGGAATAATGTTAATGGCAGCAGCACGGTTGTTTTGAACCTTCTTGCTGTTCGGGCCATCTAAAGTAGCTTGAGTAGCGGTGTAAGAGTGAGCAGTTACCATGCTACCAACTTTAATTCCGAACTTCTTGTTGATCCAGTATGCCATCGGTGCTAAGCAACTAGTGGTACAAGAACCAGCAGAAACGATCTTATCGTTGCTGTTTAAAGTATCCAAGTTAACGTTTGGAACAACGGTCTTAACGTCATTACCAGCAGGTGCGGAAATCAAAACTCGTTTAGCACCGGCTTTGATATGAGCCATTGCCTTCTGCTTAGAAGTATAGAATCCAGTACATTCTAAGACGAAGTCAACGCCGTTATTCTTAACCCACGGAATCTTAGAAGCATCTGGTTGAGCATAAACTGGGTACTTCTTACCGTCAACAATGATGCCGTCGTCAGTAGCGGAAACTTTGCCTGGGTATCTGCCATGAGTAGAATCATATTTAAGTAAGTAAGCTAACATAGCAGGGGTTGTCAAATCATTAATGGCAACTACTTTGATCTTATCAGAATTTAATTGAGCGATCCGACGAAATGCCAAACGGCCGATTCGTCCGAAACCGTTAATACCAATTTTAACAGTCATCTATTATTCCTCCCTTAAAATAGTTTTATCAGAACAGTACATTCTTATATTAACACGTTTAGATAATCGTGTCAGCTAAATTGTTCCAAGTGCATTCGGAATTTCGTAGTTATAATTTTAGAAATTACGTGCATTTTTAATTCAACATGTTATAATAATAAATGAAATATCAAGTGCCCGTAGTGTAATGGATCGCACGTAAGATTCCGGTTCTTGAGATGAGGGTTCGATTCCCTCCGGGCGCATTATTAAAAAAGACCAACTGGGGTTAACTTTTGACCTTAGTTGGCCTTTAATTTAGAATATAATGGTATTTATGGTTGCTCAATTTGGTTAAAGGAGGAAACAACTTGAACGTAGTACCAAACGTAATTGAAAAGACGGCCAACGGTGATCGGGTCTATGATCTATATTCCCGATTACTAAAAGACCGGATTATCATGCTCTCCGGACCGATCGAAGACAACATGGCTAATTCAATTATCGCTCAATTATTATTTTTGGATGCTCAAGATTCAGATAAAGATATTTATCTATACATTAATTCACCAGGTGGGATTATTACTTCCGGCATGGCGATTTATGACACCATGAAATTCGTTAAGGCCGACGTGGAAACGATCGTCATGGGCATGGCTGCTTCAATGGCCAGTGTCTTGGCGGCCAGCGGAACCAAAGGCAAGCGTTTTGGCCTTCCGCACTCTCAAGTCTTGATTCATCAGCCGTCCGGTGGTGCACAAGGTCAGCAGACCGAAATTCAAATTGCGGCCGAAGCGATCTTGGACGCTCGTAAGATGATGACCCGGATCTTAGCTAAGGATACTGGTCAGACACTGAAGCGGATCAAACAGGATACCGAACGTGATCATTACTTCACTGCTCAACAAGCGGTTAAGTACGGATTACTCGACGGCATCATGACTAACCGCGGCGAAAAGAAGTAAAGAAACTAATCATTAAATCAATTAAAAAACAGGTGATTTTAACTAGGTCACCTGTTTTATTTTTACTTAATTTTAATATGATATAACTTCAAAACATTATGATAACAAAGGCCAGTTGGATTTTTGAATCCAGCTGGCTTTTCATTATTTAAGCCTTTTTTACGTTTTCTCTCAAATTCTTAGCGTATTGATTAATCTTGCGTAAACGGTGGTTAATCCCCGACTTAGAAATGGGACCGCCTTGAATCAATTGACCCAGTTTCTTCAAACTAACTTCTTGGTGTTTTAACCGGGCCATCGCCACCGATCGTAATTTATTCGGTAACTGTTTCAAGCCAACCGTTCGACTAATTAATTGAATATTCGCGACTTGCCGGGTCGCCGCATCCGCCGTTTTGTTCATGTTGGCGTTTTCGCAATTAACCAGTCGATTAACGGAATTACTCATGTCACGGACGATCCGAATGTCCTCGAACTTCAGCATTGAATTGGTGGCGCCGATCAGCTGCAAGAAGTCCGCAATCTTTTCGGCTTCCTTTAGATAAGTAATGTAACCGCTGCGTCGGCTAGTGGTCTTAGCGTTCAAATGATAATGATTCATCAATTTGGCAACTAAATCGTTGTGAGCTTTATACAATGAATAAATTTCTAAATGGTAGCGCGAAGTTTTTGGGTTATTCACAGAGCCGCTGGCCAGAAAAGCGCCCCGTAAGTAAGAGCGCCGTTGAGAATCATGATTCAAGATTGAACGCGGGATTTTCTCACTCAAACCGTGGGAACCCCAAATTCCGAGATCAGCCAAGATTGGTTGGGCGTGATCGGTAATCTGGACAACGTAAAGATTATTTTTCTCAAGTTTCATCCGCTTCCGGACGATCAATTTCCCCCGAACGTGATAAAATTCGCTCATCAACGAATAAATCCGCTTGGCAATCGCCGGATTTTCGGTCTGAACATCCAAGATTAAGTGATGATTCCACAACGACAACGAACCGTTCATCCGGATCAACGCCATCAATTCGGCTTTCGCGTTGCTGCGATGAACCGTCAAATTCGTCAATTCATTTTTAACTTCACTGGCGTAAGACAAATCTAATTCCTCACTTAATTATCTTTTAAGAGCTTCATCAATTCCCGAGCGATCATCTTGCCACTGCAAACGGCGTTTTGGTTTTTCAAGACCAAGAAGTGGCGGTAAATTGGCTGACAATTTTGCTTTCGCATCCCGTCCGGATCGGTCGGTACCTGCTTCGAATACTCTTGATAGCGACGAAAGTCAACCGCACCTTTCGGAATTGGCTGATTGTTGACCAACGCGTAATTCACAAATTGATTGCCAACGTTTCGGTTTAAAGCTTCGACGTGATCTGCATCGGTATAGCCGGCCGTTTCGCCTTTTTGCATTAACGCGTTGCAGACGTAAACCACCGGGGCTTTCGATTGAACTACCGCTTTACCAATCGCCGGAATCACTAAATTCGGCATGACACTGGTGTACAAGCTACCGGGACCCAGAACAATTTGGTCGGCCTGCTGAATCGCCTTCACGGCTTGTGGTAGGGCTCGCGGTTCGTTACCACGGGCGTCGCTGGTCCACAGTTTTGCGATTGACTTGTGGGCAGCCGTGATCTCAGACTCACCCTGAAGGACCGTCCCATCAGTGAATTTAGCACTAATGTTCAAAGCCCGGTTCGCAGCTGGATAAACGTGGCCCTTTATTTTCATCATCGCCGCCAGAGCTTGAACGGCAGCGTTAATGTTACCTTTCATCTCACTAGCGGCCGCCAGCAACAAATTGCCGACGGTGTGGTGAGCCAAGAATTTATCATTATCTTCGAAACGGTACTCAAATAATTTAAGATCATCCGCTGGTAACGTGGACATTGCGCTTAAAACGTTGCGCAGATCACCCGCCGGTACCGTACCCAACGCGTGCCGTAAAATTCCGGTTGAACCACCGTCATCAGCAACCGTCACGACGGCTGATAAATCAATCGGTTCGTTCTTTAAATATTTTAAAATTGAGGGAATTCCGGTCCCTCCGCCGATTACAACTACCTTTGGTTTATTCATTGATAATCACCCTTACTTTTGTCAACGTCACGGTGTGACAAATTAACCGGATACTTCTGGCTTAGCACCTGGGCAACCTTTCGTGCCACGGTCACCGAACGATGCTGGCCACCCGTGCAACCGATCGCAATTGTCAGTGCTGGCTTTCCTTCCTTAACGTAGCCGGGAATCGAAAATTCAAGCAAATCAATTAACTTGCGACAAAATTTTTGTGTAACCGGCTGCTTCATCACGTAATGATAAACGGAACGGTCCAAACCCGTTTGGTGTTTCAAACTCGGAACGTAAAACGGGTTCGGCAGGAACCGAACGTCAAACATCAGGTCGGCGTCGAGCGGCATCCCGTACTTAAAGCCAAACGACATCACGTCAACGTGAAAACGCGGCTGGGACCGAATTGCAAAATTGTTTTTAATAATTCGTCGCAACGCCGCGGGAGCCAAATGAGTCGTATTTAAATAAACCGTAGCAAGTTTTTGAACCGGCCGCAATAATTGCCGTTCTTTTTTAATTCCGAACGTGACCTGGCGATCAGGTGCCAGTGGCTGAAATCGACGGTGTTCTTTAAACCGGGCCACCAGTTGCGAAGTGGAAGCCTCCATAAAAATCACCCGAACTACGCTAGCGTGAATTAAACGCCGGAGTTCCGGAACTAAATTGCGGACCGTAACCAACGAGCGGGGTCGAACAACCAACGCCGCTCGATGAAGTTGGCGATCGTGCCGAACCGATTCAATCAATGCGGAAGGCCGTTGCGGCAAGTGATCAGCACAAAAATAACCCAGTCGGTTAAATTCTCCTAACGCCGTAGTCAGACCGGCGCCACTTAACCCCGTAACGATGATTAATTTTTGGTGTTTTTTCATAAATTAAATCACTTTCGTTGCCGTTTCTTCTTCATTGCTAACTTAGTCCGGCGCTTGTCAGTTTTTAGGACCGGCTTCAAATATTGACCAGTGTAGCTACGTTTAACGTTAGCCACATGTTCCGGAGTCCCTTTAGTCACGATGGTACCACCACCGTCACCGCCGTCAGGGCCCAAATCAATCAGGTAGTCAGCGGTCTTAATGACATCCATGTTATGTTCGATAATCAAAACGGTGTTGCCCTGGTCAACCAGCCGGTGCAAAACTTCCAGTAAACGTTTAATGTCGTCCATGTGCAAGCCGATCGTCGGCTCATCCAAAATGTACAAGTTGTTACCGCTGGAGCGCTTGTACAGTTCAGCCGCCAACTTCATTCGCTGGGCTTCACCACCCGACAAAGTGGTGGCTGACTGCCCCAGCTTGACGTAACCTAAACCAACGTCCGCAATCGTCTGTAATTTCCGGGTGATTTTCGGAATGGCGTGGAAGAATTTTAGAGCTTGGTCAACGGTCATGTCCAAGACCTGAGCGATGTTTTTACCTTTGTACTCAACTTCCAAGGTTTCGGCGTTGTAACGGGTGCCGTGGCAGACCTCACACGGTACGTAGACCGGCGGCAAGAAATCCATGTCGATTTTCAAGATTCCGTTCCCGTGGCAAGCTTCGCAACGGCCGCCCTTCACGTTAAAACTAAAGCGACCCTTCTGATAACCGCGGATCTTAGCTTCGTTGGTTTTTGCGAACAAACCACGGATGTCGTCAAAGACTCCCGTGTACGTAGCCGGATTACTGCGGGGCGTCCGACCAATCGGGCTTTGGTCAATGTTGACGATTTTGTCAATATTTCGATAACCCCGAATTGAACGGTAACGGCCCGGTTTCTTAGAACTGTGGTTTAATTTCTGGGCTAGTGCCCGTTCCAGAGTCTGGTCAATTAACGTTGATTTCCCGGAACCGGAAACCCCGGTCACCACGATAAATTTACCCAGCGGAAAACTAACCGTCAGATTTTTAAGGTTATTCTCTCGGCAACCGGTAATGGTAATCTTTTTACCGTTACCCTTTCGGCGTTTTAACGGAACCGGAATAAACTTTTTCCCGGACAGATATTGACCAGTAATTGATTTTGGATTCCGCATCACCTGCTTCGGGGTCCCTTCGGCCATCAAACGGCCACCGTTCGCACCAGCGCCGGGACCGATGTCAACAATGTAATCAGCCGCCAGCATGGTACTCTTATCATGCTCGACCACGACCAAAGTATTACCGAGGTCGCGCATCGCCTTCAGTGACCGGATTAACTTGGCGTTATCACGCATGTGCAGGCCGATCGAAGGTTCGTCCAAAACGTAAAGCACTCCCGACAGATTCGAACCGATCTGGGTTGCCAGACGAATTCGCTGCGATTCGCCACCGGATAGCGTCGTGGCGGAACGAGACAACGTTAAATAACCCAGGCCAACGTTTTGCAAAAACGTCAACCGGTCGATAATTTCCTTTAAAATCGGCTGAGCAATCGCCTTTTGTTCAGCATCAAAATGCAGCTTTTTAAAGAATTTGAGTTCACGGCTGACGTTCAAATTGGCGACCTGACCGATGTGCAAACCATTAATTTTGACGCTTAAAGCCTGCCGATTCAAACGGTAACCGTGGCAAGTCTGACACGTCAATTCCGTCATGTATTTTCGCATCACTTTCCGGGTAAAATCACTGTTGGTTCGGCGATAACGCCGTCGAATATTGTTCATGACCCCTTCAAACGGCATGTTTTTATCACGAACGTGACCGAACCGACTCTTAAAGTGAAAATGAAACTCGCGGCCCTTTGATCCGTAAAGTAAAAGTCGGCGCTGTTTCAACGGTAATTTCCGATAGGGAACGTTCATTTTGATACCGAAATGCTGGCACGCTTGCTTTAACATCTCCGGATAGAAGCGAGAACTAATCGGGTTCCACGGCGCTAAAGCACCTTCAGCTAACGTTCGATTGCGATCCGGAATCACTAAATCCCGGTCAACTTCAAGTTTAATCCCTAACCCGCTGCAATCGGGGCACGCTCCTAACGGTGAATTAAACGAAAACAACCGGGGTTCTAATTTGCCGACCGAAAAGCCACAAATCGGGCAAGAATAATGTTCAGAAAAAATCATCGGTTTTCGCTGACCCAAGAAATCAGCAATTGCGTATCCACGACTCAATTTTAAAGTGGATTCTAACGAATCAGCTAACCGGGCGTTAATTCCGGGCCGGATGATGATCCGGTCGACCACGACACTCAAATCGTGGTATTTTCGCGGGTTCAAATTAATTTGGTCACCGATTTCTTTAGTTTTGCCATCGATTTGAACCCGGACAAAGCCCTTTCGCTGAACTTGTTTGAGGACTCCCTTTAACTTACCGCGCTGATGACGAACCACCGGTGCCAAGATTTGCATCTTGGTGTCGTTCGGTAGCTTCATAATCCGGGCAATCATGGTGTCAATCGATTCACGAGTAATTTTAGTTCCGTCGTTAGGGCAAACCGGAGTGCCGACTCGGGCCCAAAGCAAGCGATAATAGTCGTTAATCTCGGTCACGGTACCAACGGTTGAGCGTGGATTGTGAGAAGTGGTCTTTTGATTAATTGAAATGGCGGGACTCAAGCCGGTAATCGAATCGACATCTGGTTTGTTCATCTGGCCCAAGAACTGCCGAGCGTACGAAGACAAGCTTTCAACGTACCGACGTTGGCCTTCAGCATAAAGGGTATCAAAAGCCAGCGAGCTTTTCCCGGAACCAGAAAGTCCCGTCATCACGGTTAATTTATTTTTCGGAATTACCACGTTAATGTTTTTTAAATTATGTTCACGAGCGCCACGAATCACAATTTTATCGTTTTGCTTCAACTTAACATCCCCGAATTATTTTCGACGTTTCTTTTTACCTTGCAGCTCAATAATCGTATCACGTAAATCGGCCGCGTGTTCAAAATCAAGTCGTTTCGAAGAAGCTTGCATTTCCTGCCTTAAATTATTGATGATACTCTTTTGGTCCGCCGCCGCCATCTTAGCGAAATCATTAATCACGGTGCGGTCGTTATACGCTTGCTTAGCGTGCTTCTTGCGGCCTTTCTCGGGAACGATTAACGGCGCAATCGGTTTTTGAATCGTCTTCGGAGTAATGTGGTGCTTGAGGTTGTACCGAATCTGAATTGAGCGGCGACGGGCGGTTTCATCAATTGCCTGCTTAATCGAGTCGGTAATGATGTCGGCGTACATGATCACTTCACCATGCTTATTCCGGGAAGCCCGGCCGATCGTCTGGATTAGCGAACGGGTATTGCGCAGGAAGCCTTCCTTATCAGCATCCAAAATGGCCACTAGCGAGACTTCTGGAACGTCAATGCCTTCCCGCAGTAAGTTAATTCCGACTAGAACGTCAAATTTACCTTCCCGTAAATCATGCAGGATCTTAGTCCGTTCCAGGGTCTTAATTCCACTATGTAAATACCGAACTTTAATGCCTAAATCCTTAAAATAGTCGGTTAAATCTTCGGCCATTTTCTTGGTCAGCGTGGTCACGAAGACCCGTTCGTGGTGCTTCACTCGCAAATTAATTTCACCGACTAAGTCATCCATTTGACCCAAACTCGGCCGAACGTCAATCCTGGGATCTAGTAGACCGGTAGGCCGAATCACCTGATGCGCAATATTCTGTTTTTTAGTGTGGGCTAATTCCCACGGTCCCGGCGTGGCTGACATAAATACAACTTGGTGAATATGGCGTTCAAATTCTTTCATGTCAAGCGGTCGGTTGTCCAACGCACTCGGTAAGCGAAAACCGTAATCAATTAGCTGCTTCTTGCGAGCTTTATCACCATTTCGCATCCCGCCAATTTGGGGAACGGTCTGGTGTGATTCATCAATTACCATCAAAAAATCTTTCGGGAAGAAATCCAACAATGTGTATGGCGGTTCGCCGGGCTTCCGGCCGTCCATGTAGCGAGAATAATTTTCAATCCCGTTGGTGTAACCCATTTCACGCATCATTTCAATGTCATAAGTCGTTCGCTGCTTAATTCGCTGGGCTTCTAGCAGCTTTCCCTGTTTACGAAATTTCGCGACCTGGTGCACCATTTCCTGGTGAATTCCGGCTAAAGCGGTCTTCATTCGTTCACTGCTGGTCAAAAAATGCGTGGCCGGAAAAATCGCGATGCTTTTTCGGTTAGCGACAACTTCACCGGTTAACGTATCAACTTCCCGGATCCGATCAATTTCGTCACCAAAAAATTCGACCCGGTAGGCGTGTTTACTGCCGGACGCCGGAAAGATCTCGACAACGTCGCCGCGAACCCGGAAGCAATCCCGTTGAAAATCCAAGTCATTCCGTTCGAATTGATCATAAACCAAATTTTTTAATAGAGCATCACGATTCAGTTGTTGACCAACTTTCAACGTAATGATGTGATTAAAATATTCTTTAGGGCTGCCTAAACCAAAGATGGCGGAAACTGACGCCACCACAATCACGTCGTTCCGTTCCAGCAAAGCCGTAGTGGCCGCATGACGCAGCTTATCAATCTCATCATTAATTGACGCGTCTTTTTCGATGTAGGTATCACTTGACGGAACGTAGGCTTCCGGCTGGTAGTAATCATAATAACTGACGAAGTATTCCACCGGATTATGCGGAAACATCTTTTTAAACGCGCTATATAGCTGACCCGCCAAAGTTTTGTTGTGCGATAAAACCAGAGTCGGCTTGTTAACGTTGCGGATGACGTTCGCAATCGTGAACGTTTTTCCGGTCCCGGTCGCTCCCAGCAAGATCTGTGACTTCTGGTGATTTTTAACCCCGGCGGTCAATTGTCGAATGGCTTGCGGCTGGTCACCAGTCGGCTGGTATTTCGAAACTAAATCAAAGCGGTTCCCGGTTTCGCGATGAATCATGCCAATCTTCCTTTAACTAACAAAAAGTGAGCAAGCCACAGAGCCTCCTCACTTTACCAAATTAAGTTACTTTTTGGTTTTTAAATCCTGCAAATAATTAAACGCGTTCTGACCAGCAATTCCGCCGTCACCAACGGCGGTTGCAATCTGACGAAGCTGTTTTTCACGAACGTCACCGATCGCAAAAATTCCGGGAATTCGGGTTGCCATCTGGTCATTGGTTTTGATCCAACCACGTGAATCAGTAATCTTTAAATTCTTGAACTGATCAGTCATCGGGACGTTGCCAATGTAAATGAAGACTCCGGCAACCTTTATGAAACCCTTTTGATTAGTCTGATTATTCAGGGTTTCAACGCCGCTGACTTTCGAATCACCATCAATTTTAGTGACGTTAGTGTTCCAGACGAAACGAATCTTAGGGTTATTAAATGCCCGCTGCTGAAGAATCTTTTCGGCCCGCAACTGATGACGACGATGAATAATGATCACTTGTGACGCTAACTGAGCTAGATAAATTCCTTCCGAAACGGCCGAATCACCACCGCCAACGACGGCAACTTTCTGATTCCGGAAGAAATTTCCGTCACAAACTGCACAATAGGAAACACCTTTTCCGGCGTACTGTTTTTCACCCGGAACTTTCAATTTTCGGTTCTGGGAACCAGTCGAGATAATCACCACCGGTGCTTCATAATCACCACTGTCGGTTTTTACAACCTTATCATTGCCGTGGAGTTCAACCGATTGAACGTTTCCATAAGCGTATTTAGCACCGAAATGAACCGAACTCTTGTACATGGCTTTTGCTAAATCTGGTCCCAGAATTGACTTAAAACCGGTGTAATTTTCAACGGCGGCCGTATTATTCATCTGACCACCGTAAATTCCACGGTCCAGCATCAAGACCGATAAATTAGCTCGTGAAGCGTACAGGGCACTAGTCATTCCACCCGGTCCGGCACCGATAATGATGACGTCATACTTCTTCATTCAATTCACTCCTTAGAGCTTCTTCGCTAACGCTTTAATATAATTCTTCACGTCTTCGCCCATGTCAGGACGGTGTAAACCAAACTGAATGTTGGTCTTTAACCAGCTGAGTTTATTGCCGGTATCAAAGCGGTCACCACTAAACTCATGAGCATAAACGTGTTGTTTCTGGTTCAGGGTATTAATGGCGTCGGTTAATTGAATCTCGTTACCCTTGCCAGGCTTAGTGTGCTTTAAGATTCCAAAGATTTCGGGAGTCAGAACGTACCGACCAATGATCGCCAAATTACTGGGTGCGTTTTCCGGCTTCGGTTTTTCCACAAAATTCGAAACGTCAAAAAGACCCTTCGCAACCTGTTTAGTTGGGTTAATAACCCCGTATTTCGAAGTGTCTCGATGCGGAACGCGCATTACGGCCAACGTAGATGAACCGGTTTTTTCGTAACAATTCATTAACTGCTTAGTTAGCGGAACCTGATCAACCGCTAAATCATCACCGAGCAGCACTACGAACGGCTCGTTGCCGATAAAGCTGCGACCGGTATACACCGCATCCCCAAGGCCACGCGGATGACTCTGGCGAATGAAGTAAATGTTCATGTTGTTCGTCTTCTGAACCGATCGCAACATGCGCATTTTCTTTTTCTTTTCTAAATTTAATTCTAATTCAGTATTGGCATCAAAATGATCTTCAATCGCTCGTTTACCCTTGCCAATCACAATTAAAATGTCTTTAATTCCAGAAGCCTTCGCTTCTTCAACAATTAACTGGATCACTGGGGTGTCAATTACCGGTAACATTTCCTTCGGCATCGCCTTAGTTTCGGGCAAAAAGCGAGTTCCTAAACCAGCTGCCGGAATAATGGCTTTCGTAATCTTTTTCATTTCAAAAACTCCCGTTAATAAAATTCAGGACGTGGCGGACGTTGCATCAATTTCTTAATCTCATCTTTAATATTAGCGTGATCATACCAAACGTGATAAATGGCCGTCGTAATTGGCATATCAATGTGCTTTTGCTTAGCTAAATCATAAGCCGCTTTAACGGTAGCGGCACCTTCGACCACTTGACCCATGTTGGCAACGATCTCTTTCGGCGCTTTGCCTTTGCCTAATTGGTAGCCAGCCCGCCAGTTTCTGGAATTACTGCTGGTGGCGGTCACGATCAAGTCACCAAGACCGGATAAACCAGTAAAGGTTAAAGGCTTTGCGCCAAACGCCTTTCCGAGCCGTTCAATTTCGGCCAGGCCACGGGTCATCAAAGCGGCGGTCGCGTTATCTTTATAACCTAAGCTATAAAGGGCCCCAGCGCCGATCGCGATAATGTTCTTCATGGCAGCGCCGGTTTCGGTGCCAACCACGTCGTTATTGGTGTAAACCCGGAAGAACGGCGCCATCAGCATCTTTTGAAAATGTTCAGCAGCTTGCTGATCTTGACTGGAAACGGTTACTAACGTTAAATCCTTAGTGGCAACCGATTCAGCCTGAGTCGGTCCTGATAAGACCGATAACGATTTCATATGACCGGCATCAATTTCGTCAGTTAAGACTTGGTACATTAAATCGTAAGTACCTTTCTCAATTCCTTTACTGGCGTCAATCACGTTCGGCTTCAAATCCTGTTGAACCAGAGCTTGATTTAAATTCTTAGCGGTTGAACGGGTTGCTTGAGCGGGCACTACAACAAAAACGTCATCGGCGCCTTGAACCGCTTTGCCCAGGTCGTGATAAGTGACTAGGCCCTTGGGGTAAACAAAGCCCTTCATGTAGCGTTCGTTCGTGTGCTTAGTGTTTAATTCTTTAACTTGTTTCGGATCAATCGACCACATTTTGACTTGATAACCATTTTCGTACAGTAAATTGGCCAGCATGCTGCCCCATGAGCCAGCACCTAAAACCGTAACTTGTTCTTGTTTTCGATTCATCTAATCTTCCTCCTCGTTAGTTTCTATTTTATTACTGATTACCCAAAATACCAACTTAAATCATAACGACGGCGCCGCCAAATTATTAGTCCCAAAGCGGTTAAAACCAGAATCATCGCTAGCCATTGTGAGACCCGAATCTGGCCCAACATTAAACTATCGGTCCGCATTCCTTCGGTGAAAAAGCGGCCAAACGAATACCAAATTACGTAGGTCAGGAAAACTTCACCCCGTTTAAACAACTTCGGGCAATGACGCAGACCCATTAAGAACGCGAAACCAAGTAGATCCCACAGCGATTCATACAAAAAAGTCGGCTGTCGAAAAGCGCCTTGAATATTCATCTGGCTAATGACCAATCCTGGAAGGTGTAAACCTTGTAAGAACTTCAAACTCGTAATTCGGCCAAAAGCTTCCTGATTCATAAAATTACCCCAGCGACCGATTGCTTGACCCATAATCACGGTTGGGGCAATCACGTCAAGCATCTGCCAAACCGGAATCTTTCGGTAGCGACAGAAAAGGTACACCACGATACCGGAACCGATTAGCGCTCCGTAAATTGCGATGCCGCCGTCCCAGACCGCAACGATCTGGTTTAAATTATAACGATAATAATTCCATTGAAAAATGACGTAATAAATTCGGGCACTTACGATTGCGACCGGTAAACTGTACAAGATTAAGTCATAAATGTTTTCCGGATCTAATTTTTGTCGGGCCGCTTCCCGAGACGAAAGGATCACCGCAATCATTACCGCACTGGCAATCAAAATCCCGTACCAATGAACTTGGAGCGGACCTAAATTAAAAGCAATTGGGTTTAAGACTAACGAATCAATCATTTTTGTTTTCGGTCCTTTTCTTGATCGTACTTCCGGATCGCTTGACGATTTTTAGCGATAACTCGTTTTTCAGCCTGCTTAGCAACTTTAGCCCGAACCGAATTTTCACGAATTAAGCGATTCAAGTTCCGGCTAAATTGTTTGGGTGCGTCGTAACCCATCGAATGCGCTCTAAAATTCATCGCGGCCGTTTCGATTAGAATTGCCAAATTTCGACCGGTTCGAACCGGAATTTTGAACTCGGGAATCTCAACGTCAAAAATCCGGCGCTTTTGACCGGAATCGCCTAACCGGTCGTAAATTGCGTCTTTCGACCAGGGCGCCAAATGAACGATTAAATTAACCGGGGTCTTCGGCATTACCGCCCCGGCACCAAATAACGTCATCACGTTAATAATGCCAATCCCCCGAATTTCAAGCAAATGTTGAAGAATCCGGGGCGCTTGACCGACCAACGTTTGTTCATCCTGCTGATAAACGTCGACCCGGTCATCAGCAATCAAGCGGTGACCACGCTTAATCAGCTCAAGTGCCGTTTCACTCTTACCAATTCCGGAATTACCGGTGATTAAGACACCCAATCCATAGACGTCCACCAGAACCCCGTGAATCGTTTTCCGTTCGGCCAATTCGTCTTCCAAGTAATTAGTCATGTTACTCAGAATCCGCGACGTCGTCAATTTAGACCCTAAAATTGGAATGTGCTCACTCTTAACGGCCCGAATTAATTCTTTCGGCGGCGAAAGCTGGGTTGAAATCACAAAAGCGGGCGTTTCCGGCTGACACATCCGGCGCATTACGTTAAAAAGCTTGTCACTATCCATCCCTTTAGCGTAAGACGTTTCGGTGATTCCCAACAGTTGAATCCGGTGCGAAGGATAATAATTAAAATAACCGGTTAGTTCTAACCCGGGTCGTGAAATGTCACTAGTGGTAATCGGCCGGTTCAGATATTTTCGGCCGTAATAGACGTTCAACCGGGTATTTCGAACCAAATCAGCAACGGTCACGCTGGTAACCACTCTGCTCATCCTTTTTAATTAATTACTGTTTATTACGATCCCTAAAAAGAACGACCCCAACGTCATGGGGCGAGTCGTTAAAGATTGCGGTTTCGGTTAGAATAATTCGGTTATTAGTGTTCATTACCCGCAGTTTGCAGTAAGTAGCTCGGGACTGAAGAGCTTTGTAAAATTCATTCTCGCTAGCGACGGGATAGTGATTAACGTTCATGATCAAGTCACCGACCCGAAGATTCATTCTATCAGCTGGGGTATGGGGTTCAATTCCAACCACTCGAACTCCGTTAACCGCTTTCGAACACCATTTACCGTCTTTTAAATCAGTCCGTTTAGCGCTAAAAATCACTAGCCAGGTCAGCAACAATAATCCCACTAAACTAACCGGTACCAGAATTGGCCACCGAAAACTAACGATCGCTAGTACCGCACCAGCAATTCCCAGAAAGGCAAGCCGATTTCCCAGTCGTTTAAAAATCAACCGCGGTAAATGCTTAAAAACGGTTAAACGCAAGCCGAGAAAAATCGGTAGCAACATGAAACTAACCAAGTGGCCGTTAATTTGAAAAGTCGGATAAAAAGCTAAATAATGCCGAATTAAATTCCCTGGAATCATAACCAGCATCGGGACAATTGAAAGTTCATTGAATGGGTATCCGGCCACTTGATTACTGCGGCGATTACGAAAAATCCGGGGGACGTTAAACCGACCACCGTTAACTTCAATCCAAAGGCCTAGCGTCATTATAATCAAACTCATCACGATTAAATAATTTGGTTTAAGAATCGAATCCGTCATCATAATTCCAAAGGTCGAAATCATGGCAATGGTCACCGGAAGAAAAAACCAGGGAACCAAAAGTAAATTGATCCCGGTCAATAATTCATACCAAACGATCCAGTTCAAAGGCAACGAAATTTCAACTAGCCACGACACTGCCGAAAGTAAGATGCCTAAAAATAACGTCCCTAACCAAAAATGCCGAAGTTCATAAAACTCTTCGTAAACCGCGGTATTAAATTGCTGCCGGGTCCTTTTTAACCGTGAGCGAATAATCAAACCACTCCGGAGTAATCCCAACCACACGATTGGCTGGACAAAAAAAGTAAGCATGATCAATAAAATTTTCATAATTAATCTTCCAAG
Source organism: uncultured Lactobacillaceae bacterium (assembly GCA_934216625.1). Classification (GTDB taxonomy): domain Bacteria; phylum Bacillota; class Bacilli; order Lactobacillales; family Lactobacillaceae; genus Acetilactobacillus. The sequence goes on along the minus strand of CAKQCC010000005.1, from coordinate 16,424 downwards.
CTAGTTCGGATTTTTCTGACTCAACTGCCAGCGTAAATAGGCGTTAATAAACGGGTCAAGGCCTCCGTCCATCACCTTTTGAATTTCGGGTGTTGAATAATTGGTCCGGTGATCTTTAACCATGGTGTACGGCTGAAAAACGTAGGAACGAATTTGGGATCCCCAGCCGATCGCTTTTTGAACCCCTTCAATTTTTTCGCGCTTTTCGCGCTTTTTACGTTCCTGAAGTTCATATAGCTTTGATTTCAACATCTTCATCGCGGTTTGGCGATTCTGAAGCTGGGAACGCTGTTCTTGGCTTGACACCACAATTCCGGTTGGTTCGTGGGTGATTCGCACTGCCGATTCAGTTTTATTAACGTGTTGGCCACCGGCACCACTGGCTCGAAAAACGTCAACCCGTAAATCAGCCGGGTTAATGTTAACGTGGACCGTATCGTCAAGTTCCGGCATCACGTCAACCGAAGCGAATGAAGTATGGCGGCGATTTGCCGAATCAAACGGCGAAATTCGTACTAACCGGTGAATTCCCTTTTCGGACCGCAAATAACCATAAGCATTCTTACCAACGATCATGATCGTTACGGTATCGATTCCGGCCACTTCACCAGCCTGGTAATTCAGCGTCTTAATTTGAAAACCATGCTGTTCACCCCAGCGGACGTACATCCGAAAGAGCATTGAACCCCAGTCGTGGGCTTCGGTGCCACCAGCGCCCGGATGAATTTCCAAAATTGCGTTGTTAGCATCGTATTTGCCGTTCAGCAGCATATCAAGCTGATATCTCTTCAAATTCGACTGAACCTGCGCTAAATTTTTAGTAAAGTTATGAGCTAATTTGGGGTCTGGTTCATCTGCCAGAAGTTCAAGCGCAACTTCTAAGTCCTGAGTCTTACTCGTCAATCGCTTAAAACGATTGTACTTACTCTTCATCTGGTTAGTTTTAGCAATTAACCGTTTTGCCTTGACCTGATCATTCCAAAAGTCGGGCTGAATCATCTTGTGCTCATTCAGTTCGATATTTTCGTTTAGCGAATCGAGGTCAAAGTGACCTCCTAAAGCCGTGAATGGCTTTTCGAATCGCACTAACTTTAGTTTTAGCTTCGTTAATCTTCATTATTAATTATCTCTCCATATTTTGCCGAATTTCGGCCTTCATGAACAACCGGGTCGCGTCATAATCGATGTCAGCCACCATTTCTTCAAACATCTGATAGCCTTCGCGTTGGTATTCAACCAGCGGATTCAATTGTCCATAACCACGCAAGCCGATTGATTGCCGTAATTTATCCATCGCGTCAATATGATCGGTCCAGTGTGAATCAACCACCCGCAAGATTACGACTTTTTCGAATTCAAGCATCTGTGACGGGTCGTAAAGCTGCTTTTCTTTTTCTTTATAAACTTGGTCAGCAATTTTCAGTAGCAAGCCCCGAATTTCGTCACGGGAACGACCCTTCAAATCAGCCATACTAATCCGATCAGGACTGGTCAAAGCGCTGATTGCGAAATCAAGAATGGTGTCAAGCTGCCATTCCGAAGGATCACCCTGGGTGTGCAAATTGACGATCCGTTCAATCGTCCGTCTGATCATCGGCATAATGACCCAGCGCAGCGAAGTGTCTTCATCAATTACCTTAAAACGTTCACCATAAATCACGTCACGTTGTTGACGCATTACGTCATCGTATTGCAGAACCTGCTTTCTGGAGTCGTAGTTATTACCTTCGACTCGTTTTTGAGCCGATTCAACTTGTTTTGTGATCATGTGACTCCGGATTGCCGGACTGTCACCATTCGAATTCAAGTGCTGTAAGAAGTGTTTGATCCGCTCAGAACCAAAGCGCTTCATTAAATCATCTTCTAACGACAAGTAGAACTGCGACATGCCAGGATCACCCTGACGGCCGGCACGGCCACGCAATTGATTATCAATCCGACGAGATTCATGACGTTCAGTGCCGATTACAGCTAAACCGCCTAAATTAACAACTCCGGGACCTAGTTTAATATCGGTTCCTCGACCAGCCATGTTGGTAGCGATCGTCACCGAACCCTTTTGGCCGGCTTTCGCAATAATTTCAGCTTCTTTAGCGTGATTTTTGGCGTTCAGAACCACGTGCGGAATGTGTTCTTCGTCCAAGCGTCGTGAAAGGTATTCAGAAGTCTTAACCGCTTCGGTCCCGAACAGAATCGGTTGACCCTTTCGATGTAGTTGTTCAACTTTCGCGATTACGGCGTCAAATTTTGATTTTAAATCTGGGTACAGGACATCGGGTTTATCAATTCGAATTACTGGTTTATTAGTCGGGATCGTAATGACTTCCATATTATAAATTTCACGGAATTCATCCGCTTCAGTCTTAGCGGTTCCGGTCATCCCGGATAACTTCGGGTACATTCGAAACAGGTTTTGGTAAGTAATGTTCGCCATCGTCTTACTTTCCTGATGAATCTTGACCCCTTCTTTAGCTTCAATTGCTTGATGCAAGCCATCAGAGAAGCGGCGGCCCTTCATAATTCGACCGGTGAACGAATCAACGATTTCAACTTTACCTTTTTGAACCACGTAATCTTTATCGCGGTGCATGATGTAATTAGCACGCAACGCTTGGTCCAAATGATGGGTCAGCGCTGTATTGTTTGGATCATAAAGGTTTCTTAAATTGAAGTAACGTTCGGCCTTCTCAATTCCGCTGTCCTTCAGCGAAACGGTCTTAGTTTCAATATCAATCTTAAAGTCCTGGTCCGGTTTTAAAGATTTAACGAATTTATCGGTTGATTTATAAAGTTTAGACGATCCGGAACCCTGTCCAGAAATAATCAGTGGCGTTCGGGCTTCATCAATCAAAATTGAATCAACTTCATCGACAATGGCGTAGAAGAACGGTCGCTGAACCATGTCTTGCTTGTAGACCACCATGTTGTCCCGTAAATAGTCAAACCCGATTTCACCATTGGTCGAATAAGTAACGTCAGCATTATAAGCAGCCCGTTTTTCAGCCGGTGATTTCTTGGAAGAATTAAAGCCGACCGTTAAACCTAACCACTTATATAATTGGCCCATTGCGGTCGCATCACGTTTCGACAGATATTCATTAACGGTGATTACGTGGACACCCTTACCAGCCAAAGCGTTCAAATATACCGGCATGGTTTCGGTCAGCGTCTTACCTTCACCGGTCTTCATTTCGGCAATGTTACCTTCGTGTAAAACGATGCCACCCATGATTTGAACGTGGAACGGCGTTAAGCCAAGGACCCGTCGAGCAGCTTCTCGGCAAACTGCGAACGCTTCCGGTAATAAATCATTTAATGACTCACCATTTTTGTAACGTTTCTTAAATTCGGGAGTTTTTGCTTTTAGCTCATCATCGCTTAATTTTCGGTATTGACGTGAATAACTTCCGACTCGGTCAGCAATTTTACTGAGTCGTTTAACTTCACGTTTATCACTTTCAACCCATTTTTTTAGGATATTGGCCATTACTTGATTCCCTTCTAAAACAATTATTTTCAGTTTAAATTCAGTTATTTGTTTTTAATTTTAACATCGAATCAACAAACAAAAAAGAGTCATGCATTCTTGCTTGACCCTTTTTACCGTTGGTTACTCTAATTGTAACAAATCTAGCGAGCCAACGTAATTCCCCTTACCGAACGCGCGCCATAATTTTTTAGCAAACTCGCGGCGTGGCGGATTGTGGTTCCGGTCGTGTAAACATCGTCAGCGATCACCAAATTTTTGCCCATAATTTTATTTTTAGCCCCCGGGACTAACTCAAACGGTTGGGGAAGCCTCAATCGCTCGATTCGAGTTTTTGCCGACTGCGATTTTCGTTTTCGGCGGCAACGAGTTTTTAAGATATCCAAAATTGGCACGCTTCTAATCAATCCCTTAACCTGATTGAAGCCGCGTTTTTGGTAAGTCTCTGGATTAATTGGGATCGGTACCACCTGACAATTAGTCTGTTTTAGTTTCAGGCTGAATTTAGCCTGAAAAACCAGTCGTAAACGGTAATTTCCCTTAAATTTGTATTCTTTCATGTAATCACTCATGGCCTGGTTATAACGATAGAGCGCCCGATTCCGAAACCAAGCTGTTTTAGCTTTTAGCCAGCGGCGACAGTCACCACAAATTTGGTGCTGAAACCGGCCACTTCGCCCGCAATATTGGCAAATCGGTGACTTAATTCTTAAAAATTTATGACGGCATTTCGGGCAGAGGGTCGGTTCTTGATACTTTCGAAAGCTCAGCAAAAAGCCAAGTGAAAGCGGCACGTAAAAATGATTTCCGCATAGTTGGCATTGGCTCAAAGTAACTTAGCTCCTAAATAGTTCATGTGCTTAATTTGATTTTGGGCATCCACCACCCGCTTCGTATAGCTGGCGATAAAGAAATCAACGTTGCCGGTCGGTCGGTCCCGTTTTCGACCCACCCGGCCAGCAATCTGAACTAACGAAGATACCGAAAAAACTTCGTCGTCGGCACCCAAAATGATCACGTCGATTCCCGGAAACGTCACCCCGCGTTCCAAAATCGTGGTGGTAATCAAAAACTTTACCTTCTTTTGACGCATCATCTGAACTTTTTTAAGACGCTGCGGATCTTGAGAATAAACGGTTCGCCACAATTTCGGTGAGAAATAACGTTTAAGGATCCGGCTAACCGGCCATAAATCCCGAATATGAGGTACGAACAACAAAAATCTTAAATGCTGATTTAAATCCCGACGGATCAGCCGAAGCATTAGTTTGGGCAGTTTTCCCTTAGGTAATTTCCATCGCCAGTGAAACGCGATGTGACAATGAATCTCGGGCAGCAAATGGCGATGAAAGCGAATCGGCAAGTAGCTTACCGCCAATTTTCCCTGGTGAACTCGTTTCAGTAACGATTGATTAGGGGTAGCGGTTAAAAATAAGCGACTGCTCCGGGGCTTTACGGCATGACCAACCGCGAATTGCAGGGGTGCGTTACCGGCAAACGGAAACGCGTCAACTTCATCAATGATTAAAAGATCAAAAGCGTGATAGAATCGAAGCAGTTGGTGAGTCGTGCAAATCACCAATTGAGTATAATGATACTTTTGTTTACTTCGACCGTGTAATAACGCGATTGGGATCTGATTAAACGCCACTCTAATTCGCGGGTACAGCTCTAAGCAGACGTCGACCCGCGGTGAAGCAATTCCAATTCGGTAGCCACGTTTTAGTGCCCAGCGTAAACCCGGAAACAGCATTTCGGTTTTTCCGGCGCCGGTGACCGCCCACAACAACCGCGATTGATGTTGCTTAAAGCCTTGAATGATTTCTGCCGAGCACTTGGCCTGCTCTTTAGTTAGATGACCGTTCCAGGACATCGGTTCTTTCAAGGCCCGAAATTGATTAGGTTCTTTGACCGTGCAAAGCGGGTTCAGAGTACTAACCCGGCCTAGATTGATGCAAATTGGACAATAATACTGATGTCTGGGCAACCGAGCCGTTTTGGGATCTAAACGAGATCCACAACGTTGACAAATTGCTTGGCCATTTTTAACTTCAATCGCTGGTCGCTTAACAACTCGGTCCGACTTCAATAAATCAGGATCAATATTAATCTGACTGATCTGGCGACCGTACAGTTCACTTAATTGGTTAATCAATTCTACTCACCATTACTAATTACGTTAAAATCACCGAAAGAAGTTTTTCAAATGAAAAAATTAAATTATTTAACCATTAAAAAAGACGGCCGTTTTGAAATTGACCGCAAGAAATCCCGGTTCATCGGTCACGTTCACCGAGCCAAAGACGAAGTTGACGCAAAGAAATTTATCCAAAAAATTAAGGATCAGAACCCAAAGGCCACTCATAACTGCTACGCCTATGTGATCGGCAAAGACGATCACGTTCAGCGTAAGAACGATAACGGGGAACCAAACAGTACGGCTGGCACCCCGATGCTGGACGTCCTAAAATTCAAGCACCTGCACAACGTGGTCGTCGTGGTGACTCGGTACTTCGGTGGCATCAAACTCGGCGCCGGTGGCTTAATTCGTGCTTACAGCAACATTACTTCAGACACGATCGACCACACCGGCGTCGTTCAGCGGATCTTGCAAACCGAAATTAATTTAACCATTGATTATAGCCAATTAAGTCCGCTCAAATATTATTTGACCCAGCACCATTACAACCTAATCAACATTCAATACACCAGCAAAGTAAAAGTCACGGTGGCAATTGATGTCCCAAAAGTCAAAGCATTTAAAGCTAAAATTGTGAATTTACTGGATGACCAACTGCAGTTTCAAGTTGGCGGGAAAAAATATTTTGAAATTGATTATCATCAAAACAAGGGTAAATAACGGCATAAAAAATAAGGCCAATTAAAATGGCCTCATTTTTTTGCAATCAATTCAATTTACGGTGATTACTCTTGCTGGTCGTGTTTTTAACAATCCACTTAATTCCGTTTAATAACGGCTGTTTGCGGGTTCCCGCCAGGTGAATGGATTCCACAAAAAGTTCTAAACCGACTAGCGTTGCCACCGTCAGCAAAATCGAACCCATCAGATTCGAGAGCGGATAAAGTAACGAAATGAACGAAAAAATCAGCGCAATCCCGTAGATCACAAGCACCGTTTGGCGGTGGGTCAAGCCAATCTGCATTAAGCGATGGTGCAAATGCCGCTTGTCAGCGTGCGAAATCGGCTGCCGATTCAGGATGCGGCGGATGATGGCGCAAACGGTGTCGGTAATTGGCACCCCTAAAATGACCACCGGAATGATCACCGAAATAAAGGTTGCGTCCTTTAAACCGTTTAGCGAAAAAACCGAAATCATGAACCCGATAAACAGCGAACCGGTGTCACCCAAATAAATTCGGGCCGGAAAGAAATTGTAAGGTAAGAAGCCTAAGCAGGAAGCAACCAGCGCAAAAATCATGATCACCACAAAAACGTTAGTGGTGGTCAAAAAGAACGTCCCGATGATTCCCATTGTGGTTAACGCAATGATTGAAACTCCGGTTGCCAAACCATCGAGGCCGTCAATTAGATTCACGGCGTTCGTAATCGCCAAAATCCATAGCCAGGTGAGCGGTAAACTTAGCCAGCCTAAATGAAAGCTGCCAATGACTGGCAAAGTTACCAGATTCATTCTGATTTTACTAAAGAAATAAATAAAAAACGCCGCTAGCGAAATGCCGATAATTTTCTGGTGCGGCTTTAATACGTAAACGTCATCGGTCATCCCGGTAACTAGAATCATGAGTTCACCACCCAAGATCCCCCACAGCTGAGTGCTGGGCATCTGATCCCGAAGCATAAAGACCGTGGCAAAAGTGTAAGCAATGAAAATTGCGAGGCCGCCCCACGTTGGCATCGGAATCTTATTAATTCGGCGGCGGTTGGGTTGGTCAATCGCCCCGACCCGAAACGCCAACGTACGAATGAACGGGGTCAAGATCGCCGAAATAATCATGGTGGCAAATAAACAAACAATAATTTTAAATTTCATTAACAAATGTCCCTTACTTAAATTACTACTATTATTATATAGGATTTCACAAATTTAGCCAAAAGAAAAAGGACCTTCTAAAATTGAAGGTCCTTTAAAACTAGTTTAATTCAATTTTACATCATTCCGGGGCGACCTGGCGTTGCTGGCTTATTATTTTTCGGGCGGTCAGCCACGACGGCTTCAGTTGTTAGCAACAATGCTGAAATTGAAGCAGCGTTCTGTAATGCGGAACGACTGACTTTAGTTGGATCAATAATTCCAGCTTTAACCATGTCTTCGAATTTGCCGTTAGCGGCGTTGTAGCCAACACCTGGTTTAGCGTTCTTAACGTGTTCAACGATAATGGCACCGTCAACTCCGGCGTTCCGGGCAATTTGTTTAACCGGTGCTTCTAAGGCACGACGAACGATCTTGATTCCGGTTGCTTCGTCACCTTTCGCTTTCTTCTGGGCAGCGTCAATCTGATTCAAGATATTGATGTAAGCAGTACCACCACCGGGTACGTAGCCTTCTTGAACGGCTGCGCGAGTGGCGTTAATGGCATCTTCGATCCGGTACTTGCGTTCTTTCAATTCAGTTTCGGTTGCGGCACCGACACGAACCACGGCAACTCCGCCGGCTAACTTAGCTAAGCGTTTGTGTAAGTTCTTCCGGTCGAAATCAGAAGTGGTCTTGGCCATCCGAGCTTTGATTTCGTCAACCCGGTTCTGAATATTACGCTTGTCACCAGCACCTTGAACGATCGTGGTGTTGTTCTTGGTGATGTTAACTTTGTGAGCTTGACCTAACTGGCTGATCTTCATGTCCTTTAAGTTCAAGCCCAAGTCCTTCGTAATGACGGTGGCGCCGGTCAAAGTAGCGATATCCTGTAATTGTTCTTTCCGGCGATCACCGAAGCCAGGGGCTTTAACGGCGCAAACGTTAAAGGTTCCCCGCATCTTGTTCAAGACTAAGGTTGGAAGAGCTTCACCACCAACGTCGTCAGCAATGATTAATAATGAACGACCCTGTTTAGCAATCTGTTCTAAGATCGGTAACATGTCTTGAATATTATTAATCTTTTTATCGGTTACCAAGATGTAAGGATCGTCCAGGCTTGCTTCTTGCTTGTCATTATCGGTGACGAAGTATTGTGACATGTAGCCGCGGTCGAAACGCATTCCTTCAACAACGTCTAAGTTGGTATCAACACCACGGGAATCATCAATCGTGATGACACCATTATGACCAACCTTTTCCATCGCGTCGGCAATTAATTCACCAATGTGGTGGTTGGAAGAAGAAATGGTGGCAATTTGGGCAATGTCACTCTTAGCTTTAACGTCATGTGACATCTTGTGCAAGTTGTTAACCGCAACTTTAGTCGCCTTTTCAATTCCGCGACGAACGCCAACTGGATTAGCACCAGCAGCCACGTTGCGCATGCCTTCGTTAACGATTGCTTGGGTCAAAACGGTGGCGGTGGTGGTACCATCACCAGCGGTATCATCGGTCTTCTGGGCAACTTCAGCGACTAACTTAGCACCCATGTTTTCAAAGTGGTTCGCTAATTCAATGGACTTCGCAATGGTAACTCCATCGTTTGTGATGTTTGGATTACCAGCGCTTTCTTCTAAAACAACGTGCCGACCTTTCGGGCCTAAAGTGGTACGAACGGTATCGGCTAATTTATTAACGCCGTCCAATAACTTGGAACGAGCGTCATCGGAAAATTTAATTTCTTTTGCCATTTAATTTCACCTCATTAATTCTGAAATCGTTTTAATTCTGATTAATCAACAATTGCAACTAAGTCTTTGTCGTGAACAACTAAGTAAGACTTACCGTTATACTTTACAGAAGTTCCGGAATATTTATCGTATAATACTTTGTCGCCTTTTTTAACGGCCGGTTTTTGAACCTTGCCGTTATCAAGCTGGCGACCAGGACCAACCGCAACAACGGTACCAGTTTGCGGCTTTTGCTTAGCGTTGCTAGCTAAAACAATGCCGCCAACGGTTCGTTCCTTTGGTTTTTCAATTTCAATAATGACACGATCACCTAATGGCTTTAACACGTTGATCCCTCCAAATAATTATCAATTAAATTAATTAGCACTCTTAGCACTCTCAATAGTTAAGTGCTAAAATCACCATAACCAATATATTATTTTTTGACGAGAAATGCAAGGCCTAAAGTTCATAAATTGAATAAAATTAATTTAAAAACCGTTCGTTAGCTTCAGCATGGTACAATTAAATTGGGTTTTGCTATAAAAGGAGGCGAAAAAATGATCCTATTGCAAGCGCGACGTCTAACCAAACGTTTTCAGGGCCAAACGCTTTTTAGCAACGTCAATTTAAAGATCAGCGACCACAGCCGGATTGCTCTGGTTGGTCGAAACGGGGTCGGCAAGTCAACTTTGGTCAAGATGTTAATCGGCGAAATCGGCGTCAGCGACGGCACCATTGCCACCAAGAACAGTCTTAAAACCGGTTATTTAGCCCAAAACACCGGTTTGCATTCGAACCGAACCATTATTCAGGAAATGAATGGGGTTTTTGCCGGCTTGATCAAGCAAGCCAAACAAATTCACAAGCTAGAAAAAGCAATGGGCCAAAATCAAGTCATCAATAACCCGGAACGACTAAAAAGGGTCGCCAAGATTTACGACCAGGCCCAGAATAAATTCACGGAAGAAAACGGGTATCGCTACCAAGCCGATATTCGGGGAGTCCTCGCCGGTTTCGGTTTCACCCAAAAAGATTACCACCGCAACATTAATACTTTATCCGGTGGTCAGCAGTCACAATTGGCACTTGCCAAGCTACTGCTTGAAAAGCGACCGTTATTAATTTTAGACGAGCCTACCAATCACATTGACGTCAAGACCATTACCTGGCTCGAAAATTATTTAAGAGGCTATCCTGGCGCCATCTTAGTGGTCTCGCACGATCGTTACTTTCTGGACCGGGTTGCCACCGAAGTCGATAATTTAGCTAATGGGACTTTAACTCACTACTACGGTAATTACAGTCAGTTTGTTCAAAAACGAAAAAAGCGAAATTGGTTAGCAACCCGAGCTTACGAAAAACAGCAGAAACAAATCAAGAAAGCCAAATCCTTCATCAAGAAAAACATCGCCCGGGCTTCAACTTCCAAACGAGCTCAATCCCGCCGAAAGCAACTGGCTAAGGTCAAGCGAATTGCTAAACCACGGAATTACACTAAAGTTGCTCACTTTCGGTTCCGGACCGAACGGCAGAGCGGTACCAACGTCTTAACCGTTAGGAACTTAATGGTGGGCTATCACAACCACGTGGTGACCGGTCCGGTCAGTTTTAGCCTCAAGCGGCACCAGATGATCGCCATCATCGGGCCGAACGGGATCGGTAAATCAACCCTAATGAAAACGATCTGTGGCTTAATCCCCAAGATCAGTGGCGAAATTCAGTTTGGCACCGGAGTTTCGATCGGCTATTACGACCAAAAGCAGGCTACACTTCACCCGCAGAAAACCGTTTTGAGTGAACTTTGGGACGCTCACCCGACCGTTGACGAAGGCAAGATCAGATCAGTGCTGGGCAGCTTCCTGTTTTCAGGAAACGAAGTCAAAAAACGAGTCCGGAAATTATCCGGCGGTGAAAAAGCACGCCTGCAGCTAACTAAGCTCGCGATGCGCAAAAGTAATCTATTATTACTGGATGAGCCCACTAATCACCTTGACATTGCCAGTCGTGAAGTTCTTGAAAACGCCCTGATCAACTTTTCCGGGACCATCCTCTTCGTTTCCCACGACCGTTACTTCATCAATAAATTAGCCACTTCCGTAATCGAAATTTCAAAACACGGTGCCAAATTATATTTAGGTAATTATGATTATTACGTTGCTAAAAAAGAAGAGGAACGTGCGGTCAAGCTCCATAAACAACAAAAGTCACCGACCGTTCATCAGTCATCAACGAAGCACTTTAAATCAAAAGCCCAGCGAAATTACGTTCAAAACAAACAAATCAAAAAAGCGAAGCGAAAGCTGGCCCGGCAAGTTAAAAAATTAGAATTAAAAATTGAGCACTTCGATCAAGCTAAGCAACAAATCGAAACCAAAATGACTCAACCCCAGAATTTGAAGAATCCCCAAAAATTAAACCAATTCCAACAAAAGCTCGATAAAATAACTAAGGTCGAGCAGAAATTAGAGAAGCAATGGGAAAAAGCCGGAATTAAATTAGAAAATTTTGATTAACAAAAAAGCCAATCGATAACTTAATTTATCGATTGGCTTAATTTTTATTATTTTACCTTTAAGAGTCAATGCTTAGGATTGTATTTATGATCAACTGCCAAGTGATTCTTGATTCGTTGCTCAAATTGATTCAAAACTCGTTGATCCTGAGCAGAATTCGGTTGTAAGCGCTGATTCGTTTGATCAATCGCGAAGTTTACCAAGTGATGAGCATAAACTTTGAAGTAATCATGACTGGAACCAGCGGATAAGTGTTCAGACTGACCCGGATCTGATGATTGAACTTGACGAGTCGCCTTTAACGCGGTTGCTTTTTGACCGTTGGGAACGCAGCGCAACGGTACACAAACCAATTGAGCCCTCGCGCTGTTCAATCGATTACTGTTACCCTGCCTGGTTGCGCTTACCGCAGGGGTCTGAGCATCAATACCGGCCTGGGCCCGATTTCCCGCATAGTCAGGATCAATCATCAAATTACCGGCGTCATCAACCATCAACGGTTGACCAGCCGCATTAGAAGTCTGACCCTGCTTCAACAGCGTACCGTTATTATACTCAATCGTATTGGCACCAACCTGCTCAGCAAACCGGTTTTGCTGATCGTTAGAGTAGACGTCACCGTTCTTTTCGTAATATTGTTTACCGTTGATCGTAATGTGATTCTGATCCGGAGTCTGATTTTCAATCATCACCGGTTTAATCTGTTCATCATTCAAATCACTGTGTTCACTCAAAGGACCGGAGATTGCATTATAAAAGCCGTCGTACTTAGTTAACCTCTTTACCAAGCCTGAACCTTCATCATGCTCAGTCGTCGGAATGAAGTGGTGATCATCATTTGAATTCTGATCTACGTAATTATAATCGTAGCCTTCCAGGATAAATGGTGAAATCTTTTCACCGTTAACCGGTTCTAGTGACCAACCACTTGCGTTAAAGAAGGTTCTGACGTCCTTATTATTAATCGGGTCAATCCGCATGCCTTGATAGCCTTCAGCAACTACCGATTCAACTTGTTTACCTCGATCACTAGTGCTGTTTGGCCGGTTGAACTGGTCTTTACCAACCGAATTGCTTGCCTTCATATCACTAGCGGCGTTGCGTTTGTAAGACGTGCCTTCGTAATCAATAATGGCGTTGGACGGCGTGAACATAAAGTCGCCAGCGTTCCGGTTGCCATTGCCGACCAGAACCACGTGATAAGCACCGTTCCGGTTCACAATCTGGTACTGAATCGGCTGGTAAGCTTCGCCAGGCTTTCGCATAATGGAATCATAATACAAGTCCTGAGCTTCACCATCGCGATCAGTGTAGCCTTGATAAGCACGGTTAACAATTGCTTCCCGAATGTTCTTTGAACTCAAAGTATAGGTGGTGTTCAAAGCGCTGTGTGCCAAATCAACGTCGATTGCGATTGGCAAATCGGAGCCATTGATGTAACCACCGCCATCGTTCATGCTAACGTTAGCGTGAATGTTAAAGTCAGCCTTAATCGCCGGAACGTCACTACCTGGTATCCAGCCAGCTGGACCATCAGGAACCATTCCACCATGATTAGACGGATTCTGCGGATCAACGTGAGCGTGATTCGGACTCGGAATCAGATTTTCGTGGCGGTTAATGTTCGGATGAGCATCCGAATCGGGTTGATCGGACGGAACCGGTGTCTTTTCCGGAAGATAAGGCCAGTTACCAGGGCCGACCGGACGTGACGAATTAAAGTTTGGATTCCGGGGACCGACCGGAATGTAATGATCCGGACTGGCCGGATTATTATCGGGCACCGTGTCGGCTTTCGAAATATAAACATCAGCGGTATGCTCGCCGTTTCCTAAAATGAAGTACTGGGAATCCTTTCCGTAACGGTGTGCATCCCGAGCGTTCGGATCTAAATGATAACCAGCATCCAGCAACGCTTTCGGCAGCTGATTATCGTTGCTATAAAAGATGTCTTTACCAACGTAATCATCGTTCTTAATACTCGGGTCGTAATAGAAATTCAATTGATCAGGATTCATGTACACAACCTGATGATTAGAGTTGACTTCTTCTTTCAAGCCGCCGTTACCGTCGGAAACCATTTTTGGAATGGTATTTGCGCCAACCTTCTTTTCGCTTTTGGTCACCGGATCGTAAATTACGTACTGAATCTTTTCACGGGAATAATGCCAGTTCAAATGATTCGAACCGTCATTTTCGTAATCATCCGGCACAAAGTCACCGTTGGCGTCGAAAGTACCGTGTTCAGTCTGGTGATCATTTTCTGGAATGTAATCATGGGCAACGTTGGTCGGCACGATCCAGTGCATTCCCGGTTTAACGTGACTCGGCATTTGAGTCTGGTCACTAAACGGCATCAGAAAAGCACTGTCACCATTCTTGATTGGGTTATTCTGAATCTGATTATCGCCGCGGTTAACCACTTTAAAATTAACTCCCTGGTTTGCGGTTGATTTAGTGAAGTTACCATTGCCGTCGGAAATCGGAATGTCAAAATTGCTCGAGTCGGAACCGTGCTGTTTCACGTTCATCTGATTAAACGTGTCGTGAGCATTAAATGAATTAGCGTTATCAGGATTCTTCTTACCGACCATTCCGGTTACGGAAAAGACCCGTTCAGTGTGGGTCTGACCGTCACTCTGGAAAGTCTGGCCATCTCCCTGATAATTGCGCCAAGTCGGGTGCGAGAAGTTAACCGAGAAATTCGACTGGAAACCTTCGTTAGCTAACGCACTTGGTAAGTTCACTGATTCAGTACCGTCCTGGTAATGACCATGGGTACCATTATTAAAGTCCTGGGCAAAGTGAGCGAAGTTACTAGAATCACTATCGTTCAAAACGTCATTGGCGTCTTTGCCGGAAACGGCATTGCCGTCTGACCAAGTCACCACGTGGCCGGAAGTACCGAACGCTTGCTTGCCGTTAACCGTAATTGACTTATTATTATCACTCGGATTTGCGTCAAGTAAATCCCCGTCGGCATTCGAATAGTAAACAATTCCTCGTTCAGGAACGTTGTAAGCGTAATGCAAGCTTAACGGGTCGGCCCCGTCGGTATTAACTTCACTATAAAGGCCTTGGGTTTTAGAAGCGTCGGGGTTCTTATACCAATCAATGCCTTCAATAATGTAATCTCGTTTATCATCGGCTCGTGAAGAACCGTCTTCGGGTTCATAGCCAACGCGACCGGGAACCCGAGCAACGTCTTTCCATTGTCCATCGTCAATCCGCATGAACATGTCAATGTGATTATCTTTCTGGGCCTGAGTTCCAGTATCATTCGGAACCGTCGTGGCAACGTTATCGAATTTGATTTGAACTGTTCGCGGGTCTTTCATCTTTCCGTCGGCAAAATTACTAGCACTAGTCTGGTCACTATCTTCTTTGTAGTTACCGTGCAAGTAGTGATCAGTAATGTACTTCTGTAACCATGACGAACCATTGATTTCTAAAGTATAAGGATCACCGACGTAAATCGAATTTTTCTTAGAATCAGAAGCGGTAAAATGATCTTTCTCGAGCGGACTGCCAAAATCTAATTTTAAATAATCAATAATTTTGTGACTGTCGTTATCGGGGCCGTCATAAATCGGAATGGGTAAGTTGCCGACCACTCGATCACCGTTAACCGGCACGTTCGGCAAACCGTTCGTTCCGTTAACGTTAGCTCCGCTTGCTAAAGTCACCGGGATTAAGTAGGATTTTCTGGAACCATTGTATAGCTGACCACCGTACAGATAGTTGCCAACCGCACCTTCATAATTAGGATGAAGTAGCAACTGATCAATCGTCGGAATTTTGCTGGCGGCTGGTTTAGCGTAATATGATTTGTAAAGGCTGTTGTCAGAAGTTAAGGTCTGGTAAGCTCGGTTTACCATGTCGTTATTAAGTTTACCTTGTCCAGCGTTATAAGTTCCGATAATTACGTTTCGGCCTTGATTAGGTCCACTCTTTGGAACGTAATCAAATTCTAAGGTGTTTAAAGTGTACTTATCATCGCTTGCTGATTTGATCGGTTCAACCGTAACGTTACTAAGCTGGCGCTGCCCATAATACTTTTTATCTTCATATTGGTAAAAATAGTTGGGATCATCAGGATTTGAATCATTGCTTGCCGGCGTTTCACCCTGATTGTCAACGGGATCATTCGCTTTGTAATAGTAACCGGATTTCAAGCCTTGCGGTAATTCAGGGACCGGATTATCAGAATTGTAAGGATTCAAAGTGATTTCCGAGCCCTTATTCTGACTACCGTTCGCAACGAAATTATATTGATACACCGGTTGCTTAATTTCGGGAACCACCGGAATGGTGTAAGTAGTTAATTTGCCATAACGCAGCGTCGTGTCGTCGTCACTGTTATAGTTAACGTCACTGCTTGGCTGGCTAGTTTGAATATCACTTTTACTAGTATAAATGTGATAACCATTCGGCGCCAACTGATCTTTATAAGCATTTGCATCATAACCGGACCTGGTAAGCTGGCTAATCACGGTACCGTCATTTTGATTAACAAACTTGTAAACCGAGCCATTGGTTACTTGAGCTTTTGGCAACACTGGAATGCTGTACTGACTTAATTTTCCGTAATATTTAGCGTTCTGGTGCTGATATATCCCGTTCGAAACGTTCGTCGGGCCATCAATTTGATTGGTCGCCAATTTGTAGTTACTGGATAATAAATGATTGGTTTGAA
>CAKQCC010000004.1 GCA_934216625.1 uncultured Lactobacillaceae bacterium | reverse complement strand
AGTTTGCTTGCATACTTAAAGCGGTTTCATCTATAATTAGGTTATCGAGAAGTCGTTAATTAAGCGATCAGAAAGGATCCTTTCATGAAGTACGTAATTGGAATTGACATCGGGACCACCAGCATTAAACTGGTCCTCTATAATTTAAAAGGTGAAGTTAAAGGCTACGTTAATAATGGATACAAGCTGTATCAAGACACTCCTGACATGGCTGAAGAAGACCCGAAAGAAATTTTTGCCGCAATGATCAAGGGATTAAAAGCCATTACAGCAAAAGTCCCGAATCCTGATGACATTAAGGGTGCTTCATTCTCATGTGCGATGCATAGCCTAATCTTACTGGATCATGACCATCAGCCGTTAACCAGGGCGCTGACCTGGGCCGACAACCGAGCTGTCAAGTACGCTGATCAACTCAAAAACAGTCAGTTAGGCCACCAGCTTTATTCAGAAACCGGGACCCCGATTCACCCGATGACTCCGTTAACTAAGATTCTGTGGTTCAAAAACGAACGACCGAACTTATACAAACAGGCTCGTTGGTTCATTGGCCTTAAAGAATACGTGATTTACCGATTGTTCGGCACCTTAAAAGAAGATTACTCGATTGCTAACGCTACCGGGATGTTCAACCTTCACCAAATGGATTGGGATCATAAAGCCCTCAAATTAACCGGGGTCAGTCGTGATCAACTGCCGAAGTTAGTTGACACCACCTACCAATTACGGGGCATGAAAACTAAGTACGCCAGGTTGACCGGTTTGGACGCCCGAACGCCATTCGTAATGGGTGCTTCCGATGGTCCGTTAGCTAACCTAGGTGTCGACGCCATTCATCCCGGAGTCTTAGCCATTACGATCGGAACTTCAGGAGCCGTACGTATGATCACTAATCATCCCCACATCGATCCGAAAGGCCGGATTTTCTGTTACTACCTCGCTAAAAATATGTGGGTAATCGGCGGACCGGTTAACAACGGTGGAATCGTTTTCCGGTGGGTTCGTGACCAAATCTGTGCTCCCGAAAAAGTGGTCGCGGCTGAACTCCAAATGGATCCGTACGATTTACTGACTAAAATTGCCGAAAAGGTTCCTGCCGGTTCCGACGGCTTAATTTTCCACCCGTTCTTAGGTGGTGAACGAGCACCCATCTGGGACGCGAACGCTCGCGCTTCGTTCTTCGGTCTGACCCGAATGCACGGTCGTCCACAAATGATCCGGGCTGCTTTAGAAGGCATTGTTTATAATTTGTATGCCGTTAACCGCGCGTTAGAAGACGTCACCGGAAAACCAAAACAAATTCAAGCCACCGGTGGTTTTGCTCGATCCCCGCTCTGGCGACAGATGTTAGCCGACATCTTTGATCAGCAGGTCAACATCCCGAAGAGCTTCGAAGGAACTGCTTTAGGTGCCGCCACGTTAGGCATGTACAGCTTGGGCTTAATTAAGAGCTTAGATGAAGTTAAAAACTTCGTCGGTACTACCCGTTCGTTGCAGCCGAACCCTAAGAACGCTGCCGTTTACAAGAAATTGATTCCGATTTACTTACGTTTAGGTAAGAAATTGCAAACCGAATACAAAGCAATCGCTGACTTTCAGCGGGAGCAGCACGCTAACAAATGACGACCTATTTAAAAATTAATAATCAAAAAGGCGCTCATCAGAAATGAGCGCTTTTTTAGTACATAACTTAAATTTTTATTTTGTTTTTTCAAGGACCGTTACCGATTCGATTTGAACCGTCTGGGGAAACTGATCCACTGGCTGAACCGGGGCCGCAACGTGATACCCAAATTGAGCAAACCGGCGAACGTCACGAACCAAAGTCGCTGGATTACAAGAAATGTAAACAACCTTAGCGGGACTAACGGCAGCGGCACTTCTAACCAGCGAAGCCGCTAATCCTTTTCGCGGTGGATCAACAAAGATCACGTCGGGACGAATCCCCCGTTTTTGCCAAACGGGCAACTGATCTTCAGCTCGGTTCGCCACGAATATTACGTTATGAATGTGGTTAATCCTAGCGTTAATTTTAGCGTCATGAACGGCCTGCGGAACGATTTCAACCCCGTACACTCGTTTAACGCGACGAGCCGCCGTCAGCGAAATCGTGCCAATCCCGCAATACGCATCAATTACCACCTGGTTGGGCTTCAAATCTGCCAAGCGGAACGCGATTGAATACAATTTTTGGGTCTGAACCGGGTTAACCTGGTAAAACGAATTCAAGGAGATCCGGAAAGTTAAACCCATTAATTGATCTTCAATATAATTCTTTCCATAAAGTAAACGATTCTTACGACCCAGCAGAACGTTGTTATCCCGCAAGTTTAAATTCTGCAAAATGCTTTTAACTTCTGGCAAACGGTGATGAATTGCTTGAGCAATTGCCGGAGCGTGCGGTAAGCGACGGGTTCGGGTAACTAACCCGACCATAATCTGATGGGAAAATCGGCCTCGTCGAACCATGACGTTCCGAATAACCCCGTGATGGCTAGTTTCGTCATACGGAGTTACGTGATATTTTCGAAGTAAATTTCTAACCACCACGATAGTCTGATCAATCTTAGGATCCTGAATGTAAAAATGGGTAATGGGAATCAAATAATGAGAATGACGACGGTAAAAACCAGTTTCAAGCTGCCCCTTAATTAATTTAACCGGAATCTGGGCCTTGTTTCGATAATGGTCAGGATGCTGCATGCCAATTGTGGGTCGAACCTTAACGTTTAGGTGGGCTTTATGAAATAATTCGACAATCTGATGCTGCTTAAATTTCAGCTGTGCCAAATATTTCAAATGTTGCAACGGGGCAATTCCCGTCCGTAAGTAAGTTAAATTGACGTTATGAACCCGGTCCGGACTTTGCTTGAACCACTTCAAGACCCTTCCGAAACCAAACCGGCGTTTGACCCTAATTAACCGAGCTTGAATAATTTCGCCGGGAAGCGCGTTCTCGATAAAAATCGGGAAATCATTAACTTTGGCAACTCCTAGCCCTTGATACGTCAAATCAACAATTTTAGCTGAAATAACCTGTCCTTGCTGAACAGGTGCTTGTTTTTTCATGATATCCATCCTCAAGACAAAAAAATTGCCACCCTACTGGTGACAAGAAATCAATGAATCCTAAAATTTAAATAAATGATTAATCTTTCGAACCAATTTTTGTTCAGTTTCACGTTCACGTTTCGGTTGTGGATGGCGCAAGAATTGATTGCCAATTACCATATGAGCAGGCATCGCGTCTAAATTCGCAAAAATCGACAGACGTTGCTTCAAATTCCGAAATTGCATCGGCGCGTTGCCGCCGTATTCGCCATCCAAATTAATCTCCATTCGGTTGCCAACCGGTTTAGCAATCAAATAATTGGTCTTTTTGAAAATAATGCGGGGATCATTTACGTGGCGGCCGTTTAAGACTTTGGTCAGTAATTGTAGAATCTGCAGCAAATTACTCGTCTTAACGATAATCATAGTAAACTGACCATCATTAAGCGAAGCATTAGGAACAATCCGTTCCAAGCCACCGATCGAGTTGGTCATCGCCAGTAAAAACATCGAAGCTTTTCCCACGAAATGACCACCGGAATACTTCAAATCCATTTGAATGGGTTTAATTTGTGGCAGCATTTCCGCTCCTTTAACCAAATAAGCCAGGTAGCCAAAAACCGTTTTTAAATCGGAAGGCACTTCATAAGTCAATTCAGTTAGCAATCCACCACCGGCGATATTAATAAAATAATTCTGGTCAGCCTGCCCAACGTCCATCCGAAAGCTTTCTTTTTTCAAGACTATTTTAGCAGCCGCAACCGGATCATAACGTGGGATGTGCAACGCCCGGGCAAAATCATTGGTGGTCCCGGCCGGAATAATGGCCATTTGGGGACGGTTTTTCAACGGCGCAAGTCCGTTAACCACTTCGTTAATGGTTCCGTCACCACCAGCCGCCACTACTAAGTCAAAACCTTCTTTAGCAACTCGAGTAGCTTCGTTCTTGGCTGAATCGGGAACCGGAGTCGTCGCAAACGTGCTGGTTTCGTATCCCGCTTTTTCAAAAACGTTCAAAATATCGATCATTTTTGATTTCAGGATTTCACGTCCTGAAGTCGGATTATAAATGACTCGGGCACGTTTCCGCATTTTAGGAGCTCCTTTATTTTTGTAGTGCTTTGGTAAGTAGCTGATTAACCATTTGGGGATTAGCTTTCCCACGGGTTAATTTCATCACTTGACCAACTAGATAACCTTTGGCACGGTCTTTCCCGTTTTGATAATCAGTAATCGACTGCTGGTTATTTGCCATTACCTTTTTAACCAAACTCTTTAATTGGTTAGGATCGGATAATTGAACCATTCCTTTAGCTTTGACGTAAGCTTTCGGGTCTTTACCTTTAACAACCGCCTTTTTGAAGACTTTCTTGGCAATTTTAGTCGAAATGGTGTTTTTAGCGATCAACTTTAATAAAGCCGCGACGTTTCTAGGCGTTAATTTCGTATTTTGAATTTCAACCTGTTTACTGTTCAGATACGAACTAACGTCATCTTGTAAATAATTAGCGACCATTTTCGGTTTAGCACCTAACTTAACGGTTGAATCAAAGAAATCAGCCATCTGCTTAGTTTCGGTCAAAACCGCAACGTCGGCCTTAGTTAAGCCAAAGTCGTGTAAGTAACGATGTTCACGACTTGCCGGCAATTCTGGCATGTGCTTCTTAATCTGATTGATCCATGAATCAGAAATCGTCAGTGACGGTAAATCCGGTTCCGGGAAATACCGGTACTCATCATTACTCTGCTTATAACGTTCCAAGTAGGTCTTACCGTTTGCTTCGTCTAATCTTCGGGTTTGCGGATTAATTTTGCCACCGCTCATTAAAACCCGTTCTTGACGTTTTCGTTCGTAACTAGCGGCCATCCGAATGTAATTAAACGAACTGACGTTTTTCATTTCGGCACGCGGACCAAGTTTGTGACTTCCGATCGGGTGAATTGACACGTTAGTATCCGCACGGACGTTTCCTTGTTCCATCTTGGCGTTCGAAATTCCGGTAAACATGATTACCTTTCGCAAAGTCTTAATGTAATCATAAGCAACCTGGGGTGAAGGAATGTCTGGTTCAGAAACGATTTCAATTAACGGGGTTCCTTGTCGGTTTAAATCAACGTAAGAATAACGAATCCCGTGACTGTTCTTACCGGCATCTTCTTCAATGTGCATTTCGTGAATCCGAATCTTGTATTCCTTGCCGCCGCTTTTGACCATCAAATAACCGTTTCGAGCGGTTGGCCGGTCAAACTGAGTAATCTGATAAGCTTTCGGATTATCCGGGTAAAAATAATTCTTACGGTCAAACCGCGGATGGTGATCAATCTTAGCGTGCAAGGCAATTGCCGCCTTAACTCCGTCGGCAACCACCTGACGATTAATGGTCGGCAAGGTTCCTGGATAAGCCCAATCAATCACGTTCGTATCGGCATTTACTTCATCACCGTATTTAACGGGAGCAGGACTGAAAATCTTTGACTTAGTATTAAGTTCAAAATGGGTTTCTAAACCAATGTTTGTTTTAAAATTCATTTCTGGTTTCCCCCTATCTGCGGAGCTTGCTTATGAAAATCAGTTGCTTGTTCAAAAGCATAACCAGTCCGATAAATTGTGGCTTCATCAAACGGCTTACCAATCAATTGCATCCCAACCGGTAAATCATGACTGAAGCCGTCCGGAACCGACATGCTCGGTAAGCCAGCTAAATTAACCGGAATCGTCAAAACGTCATTCATGTACATCGAAAGTGGGTTAGTAACCTTAGAGCCGATGTCAAAAGCCGGAGTGGTCGTTGTTGGTGCCAAAATGACGTCATAGTCCTTAAAGACTTTCTTGAAATCATCAATAATCAAAGTTCGAACTTTAGCCGCTTTTTTAAAGTAAGCATCGACGTAGCCAGCCGACAGGCAGAACGTCCCTAACATAATCCGACGCTTAACTTCGTCACCAAAGCCACGTGAACGACTCTTGATATACAGATCCTGCAAATTCTTGGCGTCATGAGCTCGGTAGCCGTAACGAATCCCATCGTAACGCTGCAAATTCGATGAAGCTTCACTGGAAGCTAAAATATAGTAAGCTGCGACCCCGTACTTAGTGTGCGGAAGTGACACTTCATCAACCGTCGCGCCTAATTTTTCGTAAACTTTGATTGCGTTCTTAACAGCATTTTTGACGGCCGGGTCAATTCCATGATCCATGTATTCTTTCGGGACCGCAATCTTTAAACCTTTGACCCCGTTCTTAATCTGTTCAGTAAAATCGGGAACCGGTCGATTAGAACTGGTTAAGTCGTGAGCGTCATGACCAGCAATTACGTTCAATAACGCCGCGTTATCGTAAACGTTTCGGGTCATTGGGCCAACTTGATCCATACTTGAAGAAAAAGCAATGATTCCCCAGCGAGAAACCCGGCCGTAAGTTGGTTTCATGCCAACGATTCCGTTAAAGGCGGCTGGTTGACGAATCGACCCACCGGTATCAGTTCCGAGAGCCGCCAAAACGTCGCCACTAGCAACGGCAACCGCAGATCCACCAGAGGAACCGCCGGGAACTTTCTTCTGGTTCCAAGCGTTCTTGGTAACTTGAAAGGCTGAATTTTCGGTTGAACTGCCCATCGCAAATTCATCCAAATTAGTCTTTCCAACGTCAACGCCACCAGCTTGCTTAAGTTTTTTAATTACCGTTGCGTCAAAAATTGGGTTAAAATTAGCCAAAATCTTTGAAGCCGCAGTGGTTCTAATTCCCTTAGTTAAAATCATGTCTTTAATTGCTAAAGGAATCCCGCTCAGTAATTGATTTGGATTAATTCCCGCTTGATCAATCTGTTTAGCGCGCTGAATCGCTGATTTTTCGTTAACCGTAATAAAGGCTTTCAGTGCCGGTTCAGTTCGCTTAACGTTAGCTAGTGCTTGTTTAGCCAATTCAGTTGCCGAAACGTCACCATTAACTAGTTGACGATGAACACTAGTTAAACTTTGGTTCAAAAAGCTCATTCGAAATCTTCACTTCCCATTTATCTTTTATCGTTCATTCTTTTGTTGCTTAACGATGACCGGTACCCTAATCATACCATCCATGATGTCTGGGGCGTTCTGCAAAAGAGCGTTCCGTTCACCCCAATTTTCTGGATGGTCAGGCCGGGTCACGTCAATTTGATCCGTAACGCTATAGGTCGGCTTAACGTTTGAAGTGTCAACCTGATCCAATGACTTAAACATTTTCATAATTCGGGTAATCTGTTTAGTAAAATACGGTAACTGATCCTGACTAAAATTAAGTTTAGCAAGATGAGCAACGTGTTGAACTTCTTGGTCGTTAATTTTTTGAGTCATAATTTTCCCTCTTTCAAAATTTAATAGCTATTAAAAACGTGGGCCGAAAAACTCTTACTACCACTCTTACGAGCTAAAAAGCTTTGAACCCCTTCGGTTGATTTCACTGTAATGTCAATTGGAACCCCGTTCGGCAAATATTTTTTAGCGGCGTTCTGCAAGTATTGAGTAAAGGCGATAATTTCGGTTTGACTATAAAATTGGGTTGTAATCTGAACGTGCATCCCACTTAATGACCCGTCAATGTAATGGGCCTGAGCAGTCACTCCGCTCAAATTCGGGAAGAAATTCTGAATTTGTGATTTGAAATTACTAAAATCATTAGAATCATTGCTACGAGCTGAATTACCTTTGCCAGCCGTCTTTGACGGGAACACGTAATTATGTTCGTCAATTGGCTTCCAACTACTAATCTGAGAGCCTTTATTGACCGAATAATCAAAGAAATTACCGCCAACTAGGCTATCGTCGGAAGCTTGCCGATACAAGCCAATTACGATTGGAATATGCTTTAAGCCAGCTTTCTGACGTAACCGTTTGAGCACCTTAGCCGCAATCTGACGTCCCTTTGTTTTTACCGTTGAATTACTGATGGACCGTTTATACGTCGGTCCATACTTTTTCTTTTTATAATAATAAACCGAATTGATTCCTAGGCCAACCGTCATCCCGCTCAACTTTAAGTGACGACCGTGTTGGGTCAAGAAATCCTGTTCATCAAGCTGTTGCAAATAAATCGGGTGCTTGGTCGCTTTGCCAGCCGGATTTAGACCAGTTGAATCCTGGCTTTTCCGCTCCAACCAGTGTTCAGTCGTTTTAGTCGAAAGGTGCTGGCCTTCTTGAAAGACGTACTTATTAGTCGGAAACTGCTTTTTAGAGAGGTCAAGCAAACCACTTTCGAAACTCTTTAAGTTGAGCTGATTAGCATCCTGCTGAATATCAACCCCACGCGACTTACTGGTTAAATAGTGACCGTTTTTAATTACGCTTTGATAATTATCGTTACTAACGTGTCCGGTTAATTGGGTTCGATTATGATTGGAATTCGGACCGCTCGATGACAGGCCACCAAGATTTCCGCAACCTGCCAAGAAGAGCGCACTCGAGGCAATCGCTAAAAAAATCGTAAATTTTTTCAAAGCATCTTGACCCCCATTTAAACTTTCACCTTTATGTTACTCGCTTTTTAATCAAAAATGAATTCTCGATTATTTAATTTTGTGAATTGGGGCAAATGCCGCCAGCAATCGTTTAACGCCACGGTCCGGAAACGAAATGTCTAATTCCATATCTTTGCCGGTACCGGACACTTTCAAAACGGTCCCGATCCCCCAAGCACGGTGCTGAACTTTATCGCCAACCTGCCAGGTCTTCAGATCAGCACCCGTTTCCTTAGGCTTGATGATGCGGGGTTGATGCTTGACGAAGGGTGCTGAAGTTTGATGCGAAAAAGGAACGTGAATCGAGTGATGAAAATTATCATCAAATAAGGGACGACGTTTTGGATTTTCGCGGTAAATCAAACTTGAATCAATTTCCTTCACAAATCTTGATTCGGGATTGGATTGGTAGTGCCCATACAACATTCTGGAATAAGCGTTAGTAAGATATAACTTCTTTTTAGCCCTGGTGATCCCAACGTAAGCTAACCGACGCTCTTCTTCTAATTCTGATTGTTTATCAACCGAACTGCTAACCGGGAAAATTCCTTCTTCCATTCCGACCATGAAGACCACCGGAAACTCCAATCCCTTTGCAGCATGCAAAGTCATTAGCGTTACTTTCGGGTTCGAATCATCATCGGGATTATCGCCGGTGACTAACGATAAATCAGCCAAGAAATCGGGTAATCGACTAGGTAACGGATCATCAGAATGCTTAAGGTCAAATTGTTGAGTAACCGATAAAAATTCGTGAAGATTCTGGGAACGAGTCTGGGCTTCCAAAGAATTAGAAGCTTCTAGTTTTGATAAATAACCGATCCGTTTCAAAATCATTTTGGTTAAATCCGTCACGTTCATCCGGTTCGAGTAAGTCCGAAAACTACTGATCAGCGCTCCGAAATCAGTAATTGAGTGTTTAGCTCGGGAAGTCAGTTGATTATCCAGATTAACGTTATGGATTGCCTGAAGAAGTCCCCAATGGTTGCCGTCAGCAAAAGCCACCAGTTCATTCAGACTCGTTCGACCAATACCACGCTTTGGAACGTTAATGATTCGCCTAAGGTCGATTGAATCATCCGGATTAGCCAAAACCGCTAAATAAGCCAGAATATCTTGAATTTCTTTCCGGTCGTAAAATTTGTGGCCCCCAACAATCGTGTAAGGTAGATTTGACTTTAAAAACGTTTCTTCAATCACTCGTGATTGAGCATTGGTTCGGTATAAAATGGCGAAATCATTATATGAGCAATTGGTTTGCCTCACAATCGATTTAATTTTAGAGACTACATAACGTGATTCGTCTTCAGCACTATTGGCACGATAATAGGAAATCTTATCACCGGTTGGATTCTTGGTCCAGAGTCGTTTCTTTTTCCGTTTTTGATTATTTCGAATCACTGAATTAGCGGCTTGCAGAATGTTCTTGGTTGAACGATAATTTTCTTCCATTATCGTCACGTGAGCGTTGGGGTAATCATCCTGAAAATCAAGAATATTGTTCATGTTGGCTCCTCGCCAACCATAAATACTCTGGTCGGCATCCCCAACTACGCAAACGTTATCGTATTTATCAGCTAACATGTGAATTAAACGATATTGGGCTTCATCAGTATCTTGATATTCATCAACATGAATGTACTTAAATTTTTCCTGATAATAATGAAGAACGTCGGGAGACTTTTTAAACAAAATAATCGGAATCATAATCAAATCGTCAAAATCCATCGTCTGGTTTTGACGTAAATCGTGTTGATAACGAGAATAAACCCGACTAACGATCTTAAAAAACGGGTCAGAACTCTTGGATTGAATTTTTTGGTATTCTTTAGGAGTCTGAAGATTACTTTTGGCTTTCGAAATTAAGCCAAGAATTGCACGCGGATTAATCGCCCGTGAATCAACCCCATAAGGATCGTGTTTAAGCACTTTAATTAAGATGTGTTTAACTAACGTCCGCTGCTCACTGGGTTCAATAATTGTGAAACTTCGCTGGTAACCGATTCGGTTGGCGAAGCGATGCAAGATCCGCATCCCAAGGGCGTGAAATGTTGAGACCCAAACCCCTTCACTGTGACCGTTCAACAGTCGATTAATCCGGGATTGCATTTCCCGAGCCGCTTTATTGGTAAAAGTAATCGCCAAAATGTTCCAGGGACTGACCCCCTTTTCCTTAATCAGATAAGCCACTCGTCTGGTTAGGACCCGGGTTTTACCGCTTCCGGCTCCGGCCATAATTAGTAATGGTCCGTGGGTCCACATCACTGCTTCTTTTTGTTTATCGTTAAGTCCCTCTAGAATCTTACTTTCTACCAAGAATAATCTAACCCTTTCTAGCAAAATCAATCCACAGTAATTATATCATTATTACACACTGCCGCGTTAGTTGACATTCCACGATTTTTTAGTTATGTTGGCTAACTGAACGTTAAGGAGATGGAAACAATCATGGTACGTAAGAAAAAGCAACTTAGTTCGGCTCAGTTAAAATTTAACGTCGGCGATCAAGTTGAATTTACTTTAGAAAAACAAAAATTCGTGGGTAAAATTGAAAAAAGGTACATCAATTCATTTTTGATCTCGTTCAAGTCCGATGATCCGGCCATCATCGATAAATATCATAACAAGACGGTCGTCAACAACCATAATCTAAAGTTAATTAAAGCTGCTCCCAAGAAAAAGTCAGACCAGAAGAAATCAAAATAATCAATTTAATTAAGTCAAAAAAAGAGACTGTTCAAATTTGAACAGCCTCTTTTGATTATTAAAATCAGCCAATAATTTAACGCTTGGAAAATTGACCAGATTTTCGAGCCTTTTTATGACCAGGCTTTTTCCGTTCTTTCATTCTTGGATCACGAGTTAACAAACCAGCTTTCTTAAGCGGGCCCCTAAAGTCAGGGTCAACTTTAAGTAAAGCTCGGGCAATTCCATGACGAGTTGCACCCGATTGACCAGAATAACCGCCACCATTAACGTTTGATAAAACATCATAGTTACCCATGGTGTCAGTAGCGTGAAATGGCTGCATGATAATTTCTCTTAAATTCGGAAATGGAATGTATTTTTCCATCGGTTCTCCGTTAATTACGACTTTACCGGTACCAGGAACTAAACGAACTCGAGCCGTTGAATCTTTTCGACGGCCAGTACCGCGATATTGTACTTTAGCCAATGATATTCACTCCTTAAATTAATCGATCAATATTTAACTTAACAGGCTTTTGAGCTTGATTATGGTGCTTAGGGCCGGCATAAACGTGCATCTTCAAGAATTCATGATGGCCTAACGTGTTATGCGGAAGCATCCCTTTGACAGCCACCTCAATTAAGCGAGTCGGTTTCTGTTCACGTAATTGACCCGCAGTAATTGACTTAATACTGCCAATGTAAGCACTATGGCGATAATATACTTTTCGCTTTGCTTTTCGACCAGATAATCTAACTTTGGCAGCGTTAACAATAATTACATTATCACCAGTGTCGACGTTAGGAGTATAAGTTGGCTTGTTTTTACCGCGTAAAATAGAAGCGACTACCGATGCTAAACGGCCTAATTCGATTCCATCAGCATCAATAACGTACCATTTTCGGTTTACTTTACCGGCTTTTGCCATATAAGTTGTACGCAATTTTAATTCCTCCATCTTTAAAATTTAATCAAAACATTTTCCGGGGCTTTAATTGTGGAGGTAGATAATACCAATAACTATGATACTAACTATTTATTAAGAAGTCAATTTCTCTTTAACCCCTTCGGAAATTTAGTCGGGTGTTTCGGGTCTTCACCGTTGTAATACACCCGTTTCAAATACAGACCGCTTGCCTGAGCTGTGCAAATTGCCTGGGTTCGGTCCCGAACCCGGTAAAGCCGCCTGATATCATGAACCGGTCGTTTTCCGGAACCGATTTCGAGCAAAACCCCCACAATAATTCGAACCATGTTATATAAAAACCCGTTTCCGTAAAATTGAAAAGTTAATTCGTCCTGCTGACGATGGAGCTGACAAGTTGCTTCGTAAATAATCCGGTAATGATTTTTAACCTGAGAACCAGAAGCGCAGAAACTGGTGAAATCATGGCCCCCGATCAAATCTCGTAAAGCAATTTTAATTCGCGAGATATTTAGAGGAAACCGCCAGTGTCCCGTATAAAAACGTTTGAACGGATCAACAAACCGACCCAAATAAACCCGGTAATAATAAACCTTACCAGACACGTCATAACGAGCGTGAAAATGCTTAGACACGATTTCAGTCCGGTTAACTACAATGTCCAGTGGCAGAAGGCTGTTGATCCCGCGCAGCATCCCGATTGCCGGGATCCGAAACGGAAAGTCAAAATGGGCCACTTGTGCTAGAGCGTGCACCCCAGCATCAGTTCGACCGGAACCATAGACTTTAATCGGCGGCTTGGGATTTTTGGCCATTTTATTAACCACTCGGGTCAAGGTCCCTTCGATAGTCCTTAGCCCCGGTTGCTTTTCAAAGCCATAAAATCGGGTTCCGTCATAAGCAAACGTAATTTTATATCTGATCATTTTTACCCTCGATTAATTATCGTGAAAAACGCCGAAACTAAGAAAAGTAACCAAGCTAGTCCGTCTTGCCAACGGAAATGATTACCGAAAGCGACTCGATTAATTCCGTTCTGATAGCCCCTAGCGACCATCGCGTCGCTTAAAGTCTGGGCCCGTTCAAAAGACTTAAACAGAAGTGGCATTAAAAGTAACGCCATTTTCTTGATTCGAGCAACCCAACTCCCGGATTGAAAATCAACCCCGCGTGATTTCTGCGCTTTTTCAATCGTCGTCAATTCCTGAGCTAAAATTGGGATAAACCGAAGTGAAATTGAAATCATCAGTGAGAGATCATCAACCGGGACCCGAAAGGCCTGAAGCGGCCGCAATAAAGAACGGAGTCCGTTCGCGATTTCAATTGGCGAAGTTGAAAGCGTTAATAATGCTGAAGCAATAATAATCAAC
Source organism: uncultured Lactobacillaceae bacterium (assembly GCA_934216625.1). Lineage (GTDB taxonomy): Bacteria > Bacillota > Bacilli > Lactobacillales > Lactobacillaceae > Acetilactobacillus. The sequence goes on along the minus strand of CAKQCC010000004.1, from coordinate 23,415 downwards.
GAGAAACGGGCCAAAATAACTAAGCTACTGGAAATTCCCCATTGGGTAATCCGAAATAACCCAAACTGCCAAATCACTTTTCCGCCCTGTTCAAACAACAATTGGAAAAAGACGGTCACTAAAGCAATTATCATCAATGGTTTGACGTCGTGATAAAAAACCAGCCACGGGACTTTAGAAGCCTTAAGAGCAAGCAAAAGCAAGACTAACGGTCCTAGGCAGCTAGCTAAATTATCAACTAGCAAAATCACCAGAAGCAACGCCAAATTAATTAACAATTTAGAAGCCGGATCCAATTGATAAATTAACGAATGTCCGGGATAATATTGCCCAAACGTAAATTTATCCACAATTCCGACCAGCTTTCCGGTCTAGCCACTTCACTAATTCTTCGAGTGTAATTGGAAAATCGTTTAATCGACGGTTTGCACCCAGTCGAGTCGCGATCCTGGCAGCAAAAGGCTGTCGCAATCCGGCTGATTTAAGTAACGATAAATCACTGAATAATCGCCTTGGCATCACGTCGGCAATTAAACGGCCGCGGTCAAGCACCAAAACTTGGGTTGAATAAGCAGCCACCCACTTCATTTGATGAGTAATCATAATCACGGTTAAATGGCGATTAACCCTGAGCCAGTTAATAAATCTAATTACCATGATTTGACGATTAGAATCAAGCCCGACCGTTGGCTCATCTAAAATCAAGATTTGGGGACGATCGGTGAGAACCCCGGCGATTGCCACCAATTCCTGCTGGCCGCCAGATAAATCATAAGGCGATTGATTCATAACCTGACCAGGAATCTTCAGTTCTTTAACAACCCGGTGAACCCGTTGAATAATTTGATTCTGATTTGCACCAGAATGCTTAGGACCAAACGCAATGTCATCACTAACCCGATCACCAAATAATTGAGCCGACGGATCCTGAAAAACTAAACCAACCCGGTGTCTGATTTTTTTAACCGTTTTATGGGCTGGATTGTGATTAATGATTAAACCATTAACGTTAATTTGACCCGAAACCGGCTTCAGTAGTAAATCAATTAACTGAACCAGGGTTGACTTACCGCTGCCGGTTTTGCCAACAATCGTGGTGAACGCGCCAGGTTTAATCGTAAAAGAAACGTTATTCAGCGCTAAATGAGCAAAAGCGGTTCGCGGATGATAAACGTAATTTAAATTTTGGGCAATAATTTTTTGAGCCATTCAACCACTTTCGTTTCACTTAAATCATTTCCAGGAACTGGCCAGCCACGTTTAGCTAAAGCTAAAAGAAGGCGATAATTATCCGGAAGTGCCAAATGAAGCCGACGCATTAACTTAAAATGCTGAAAAACGTCTTTGGGCGAACCCGTCAAAATCAATTTACCAGTATCAATAACCGCAACTCGATCGGCAATCTGAGTTTCCGCTAAATCATGAGTTACGTGAATTACGGTTAAACGCAACCGGTGCTGAAGCTGAAAAACTAAATTCAAAATTGAATTTCGACTTGCTGGATCCAGCATACTGGTAAACTCGTCTAAAATTAAGACCTTAGGACGTAAAACTAAAACATCAGCAAGGGCGACCCGCTGCTTCTGGCCACCCGATAAACTATTAAGCAATCTGGATTGAAAATCATAATCTAACCCGACTACCGAGAGCGCCGTTTTAATTCGGTGGTTAAATTGATCGGGAGCGACCCGATAATTTTCAAGGCCGAACAGCAAATCATCCCTAACGGTCGCGCCCACAAACTGACTCGCTGGATTCTGAAAAACAATTCCAATCCGGGACCGGAGCCTGCGAACGTTTGTTTGACTTAAAACGTGACCGTTAATTCGAACTTGCCCGGCTTGCGGAATTAAAAGCCGGTCAATGATTTTAATTAGCGTACTCTTTCCACTTCCGTTCGGGCCGATCAGCGATAGCCAAATTCCTCTGGGGACCGTCATGCTTAAATCATTTAAAGCCCAACGGTCCGCGTCAGAATATTTAAAATTAACGTGAATCAATTGAATTGCTTGAGGAGCCATTAATTTTCTCTCTAAAATTATGTATAAAAAAATCACTAACAGATTGATAACGCTTGGAATTAAAATTCCACTTTCGAGCTAGACTTGGCTGACGCCATCATCGTAACGCTCTATGCTATCAACCTGAGTGATTTTATCAGTAACTTAAACTAACTGTAACAATACCATTCTGGCACCATCACCACGGCGCGGCATAATTTTGTACATTCGAGTGTAACCACCGTTTCGTTTAGCGTATTTTTTGGCTAATTCGCCAAATAACTTCTGCAATGCGGTGGTAACGGTAATACTGTCACCATTTTCCTTGGCACTCGCAATTACGTTTTCTAAAAACGAAGCTGCTTGGCGGCGAGCACTCAAGTCCCCGCGCTTACCAAGGGTGATCATTTTATCGGTTGTGGAGCGAACGTCCTTAGCCTTAGCTTCAGTAGTTTTAATTTGACCGTGAACAATCAATTGAGTGGTCAAATTGCGAAGTAATGCTCGGCGCTTGCCCATTGTTCGTTGCAATTTACGCATCGTGAATTTCCTCCCTCATTAATAAATTAATTCTTTTTCTTTAACGATAGGTTAAGATCATTTAACTTGTTTTTAACTTCATCAAGTGACTTTTGACCTAAATTCTGAACTTTCATTATTTCGGGTTCAGTCTTATCGGTTAATTCTTGAACGGTATTAATTCCAGCTCGCTTTAAGCAATTATAAGAACGAACTGATAAATCTAACTCCTCAATTGGCTTCTTTAACAGTTTCTCTTGATGAGTTTCTTTTCGTTCAACCATTACTTTAGCGTTTTGTGCTTCTTTAGTCAGGTCAACGAACATCTTCAAATGTTCAGTCATAATTTTAGCCGCTAAACTAATGGCTTCATAAGGCTTAATAGAACCGTTAGTCCAAACGTCAAGCGTTAATTTGTCATAATCGGTTCTGTGACCCACTCGTGCGTTTTCAACTTGATAATTAACACGTTCGATTGGGGTATAAATAGAATCAACTGGTAATACACCAATCGGCATTCCGTTATTTTTAGCTTTATTTTCATTAGCTGATACCCAGCCACGACCTTTATTAGCGGTCATCCGCATACTAAAAGTCGTTCCTTCAGAAACCGTCGCAATATGAAGGTCCGGATTTACAACATGAACATCACCGTCACCTTTAATATCACCAGCCGTTACTTCAGCTGGGCCGGTCACGTTAATGCTTAATGCTTTTTTAACATCATCGGGACCATCAATCTTTAGGTTAACTTTCTTAATATTCAAAATAATCTGGGTAACGTCTTCCGTAACTCCCTTAATCGTGGAAAATTCGTGAAGAACGCCATTCATTTGAATACTGGTAATTGCGGCTCCGGGCATTGAAGAAAGTAGAATCCGACGTAGTGAATTACCGAGAGTTGTTCCGTAACCACGTTCTAATGGTTCAACAATAACTTCTCCATAATTTTTGGTTTCTTCAATCTTATGAATATTGGGTTTCTCAAATTCGATCATTATTATTTTTGCCCCTTTCAAAACGCACCGAGCTAATCAAAGTTTACATTTTTAATGAATCACATAAATTAATGATTCAAATTTACGAAAAAATTGGCTAGTTCAATCAAAATGAAAACTTAAATTAAACTCGACGACGTTTTGGAGGACGAGATCCATTATGAGGAACTGGAGTTACATCACGAATGGACGCAACTTGTAATCCAGTTGACTGAAGTGCACGAATTGCTGATTCACGACCGGAACCAGGTCCTTTAACAGCAACTTCAACACTCTTCATGCCGTGTTCCATTGCGTCTTTAGCGGCCGCTTCGGCTGCCATCTGAGCAGCAAACGGTGTTGATTTTCGACTGCCATGGAAGCCTAAAGCACCTGCTGATGACCAAGAAATTGCGTTTCCTTGAACATCAGTAATCATGACTAAAGTATTGTTAAAAGTGGAGTGAATATGAGCAACCCCAGTTTCAACATTTTTTCTTGATCTACGTTTACGATTACGTTTATTTGCCATAAAATTTCAACCTCCTTCTATTTTAATTCTTCGCCTTTTTCTTACCTTTTCGAGTTCGAGCATTATTCTTGTCATGCTGACCCCGAACAGGTAAGCCCTGACGATGACGCATTCCGCGATAGCAATCCATTTCTTCTAACCGTTTAATGTTAGTCCGAACTTCTCTCCTGAGGTCACCTTCAACAGTATAATTATCAACTGCATCACGAATGTGATCTTCTTGATCAGGAGTTAAATCTTTTACCCGAACGTTAGCAGGAACGTTTGCTTTCTCAAGAATTTTCTTAGAACGGCTCCGGCCAATTCCATAAATGGCGGTTAAGCCGATCAAAATATGCTTATCATTTGGTAAGTCAACTCCAGAAATACGAGCCATAACTTACACCTCCTTAAATTAATTTATTACTTGCCTTGACGTTGTTTATGCTTTGGATTAGCAGAGCAAATCACCATTACATGGCCCCGCCGGTGAACAATCTTACAATGTTCACATAATCTTTTAACGGATGGACGGACTTTCATAACTATACCTCCTAAATATATAATTACTTGAAACGATAAGTAATTCTACCTTTAGTCAGATCGTATGGGGACATTTCAATTGTGACCCGGTCACCAGGTAAAATTCTGATGTAGTGCATCCTAATCCGACCTGAAATAAAAGCTAAAATCGTGTGGCCATTTTTTAACTGAACATGAAACATCGCGTTAGGCAAAGTTTCGGTAACTTTACCCTGAACTTTAATCACGTTTTTATTAGACAAAGGAGTACCTCCTTGAGCAACTATACCATCGGTAACAGTGTAGCATAGCCTTAAATTAGCAGCAATTATTCATTAATCAAGCTGATTCAAAACTTTTTGAATCTCCCGGTTAACATCATACATATTTTTGGTTTGATCAATGTCCGGATGACCATCAACAATATGCAACAAATGACGCTGCCGATAAAAATCAAGCAGTGGTTTCATGGTTTTCTTACCAACTCGTAAGCGATTCTTAACCGTTTTCGGTTGATCGTCACTTCGCTGGAAGAATTCATGACCACCACACCGGTCACAAGTATTAGCAACTTTAGGCATTCGGAAAAGTTTATTGTAAGTTGCTCCACACTTCTTACACATAAACCGACCTGATAACCGTTTGATCAATAACGGTAAATCAACTTTAATATAAATTACTGCACTCAACGGTCGTTTCATGTCAGCAGTCATGTTTTCCAAACTCTTGGCTTGGTTAACTGTTCTTGGGAACCCGTCTAAAATGTAGCCTTTTTTAACATCATTTCGACTCAGGCGATCTTTTACGATTCCACAAGTAACATCATCTGGAACTAAATTTCCTTTGTCAATATATTTTTTGGCTTTTAGTCCCATTGCCGTTTTATTATTCATGGCCTCACGAAAAATGTCACCAGTCGAAATATGGGGAATTCCATATTTCTTAACAATAAATGGAGATTGGGTACCTTTTCCGGCACCTGGTAACCCCATGAAAATTAAATTCATTGACATTTTCAGTTTTCCTCCTAATCCTCAAATTTATAAATTATCCGGACGGGGGGTTCTAATGAACCCAATATATTCACGTTTCATCATTAGGCCACGAACTTGTCGAATCGTGTCGATCGCAACCCCAACAACAATTAACAAACTGGTTCCACCTAAGCCAATCGATTCATTCAAACGCCAGATGTTTTGCGCAATTAAAGGAATTAACGCAACTACACCTAAGAAAAGCGAACCAACCGTACTTAGACGCATCAATAAGTTAGAAACATAATCCTGAGTTTCATGACCTGGCCAAACATCAGGGATATAACTTCCTTGCTTTTGCAAATTCTTTGACAATTTTTCAGGATTAACCTGAACAAAAGCATAGAAGAACGTAAACAAAATAATTAATAACGTGTAAAGAATTGCTCCGTCGGTAGTCTGCATGTTAAAGACTTTTGACATGATCTGATACCAACTATCACCAGAATGACTACTTTGGAAGAACATCAAAATCGTCTGCGGAGTTGAAATAAACGAACTCGCGAAAATTACCGGAATCACACCAGAAACGTTAACTTTCAAAGGAAGATAACTATTTTTTCCAGCTCCGGTTGCTCGACGAGTGTACTGAATCGGGATTCGCCGTTCAGCTTGCTGAACCCAGGTTACAAAGGTCACAATTACTAAAACGATCAAGATTAAAGCCAAGACGAATAATCCGGCTTTAAATAAATCAGCACCAGATTCACCAACGATGTATTCTTGCCATAGTTGTTGAACTCCAACCGGAGTTTCAGCAATAATTCCGGCAAAAATAATCATTGAGATGCCTTGACCAATTCCTTTATCGGTGATCATGTCACCCATCCAGGTCGTTAACATTGATCCACCGGTCAAAATCAAACCAATACTGACGTACGTAGCAATACTGGGATTTTGAACCAAATGTAAACTACTTAACGTGTTAAAACCAGCGGTAATGCCAACTGATTGAAAAAACGCCAGCAGAATCGTTAACCATCTGGTAACCTGATTTAACTTTCGACGACCAACTTCTCCTTGTTTACTCCATTCCACAAACCGCGGAACGATGTCCATCTGAAGCAATTGGATCACAATTTGAGCAGTAATGTAAGGTGAAACACCCATTGCGAACAGTGAATAATTAGTTAATCCACCACCACTAAAGATGTTTAACATGCTAACTAATCCAGAAGACGAAACGCTTTGCAAAGCTCTAGCGTTAATGCCAGGAACTGTTATATACGCACCAATTCGATAGATAACTAGAATCATTAAGGTAAAAAGGATCTTGCTCCGAATGTTTTTTACCTTGAAAGCGTTTTTTAAGGTAGATAGCATTAAATCACCTCAGTTTTACCGCCAGCGTTTTTAATTGCAGATTGAGCAGATTTAGAAAATCGATTAGCTTTAACCGTTAACTTCTTAGAAAGTTTACCATCGCCAAGGATTTTAAGACCATTCTTAAAGTTCTTAACAATTCCCTTTTGTTTTAATAATTCTGGGGTGACTTCGGTACCATCTTTAAACTGATTCAAAGTCGAAAGATTAACGATTGCGTACTCTTTCCGATTGATGTTAGTAAAACCGCGCTTAGGCATCCGGCGGTATAATGGCATTTGGCCACCTTCAAAACCAATTCTAGTCTTGTTACCACGAGCGCCTTGGCCCTTTTGACCACGACCAGCGGTTTTACCTTTACTAGAACGGCCACGTCCTTTTCGGGTTCGATTAGAACGAGAACCGATTGCAGCCTTTAATTCATTTAATTTCATTAAGTCCACCTCCCAATTTACTTAACTTGTTTAACTTCTACTAAGTGAGCAATGTGAATCAATGCTCCACGAACTGCTGGATTATCACTAATTGTCTTAGTGCTATTAATCCGGTTTAAACCAAGCGATTTAACAATTTTGCGCTGTTTAGGAAGCCGATGAGTAGCACTATGAATTAAAGTAATCTTTAATTTAGCCATCTAAAAAGCCTCCCTTACTCTTCTAAATGCTTAACAGAAACGCCGCGTAAAGCAGCCACCTGTTTAGCATCTTTTAATGAAGTTAAGCCTTCAAAAGTTGCTCTGATCACATTAATTGGGTTATTAGAGCCTAATCGTTTACTGGTAATATCTTTAATTCCAGCTAACTCCATAACGGCACGGACAGCACCACCGGCAGTAACACCAGAACCTTCTTCAGCAGGCTTTAACAGGATTTTACCACCACCGTAAGTTCCAAGAACTCGATGCGGAATCGTAGTGTTAACTAACGGAATTGTATAAATATGTTTTTTAGCCTTGTCAGAACCCTTATCAATTGCGGCCGGGACTTCTTGAGCTTTACCAATTCCGAAGCCAACGTGACCATTTCGATCACCAACTACAACTAGAGCTGAAAAACGAAGCCGACGACCACCTTTAACAACTTTAGTAATTCGGTTGATCGAAACTACATTGTCTTCTAATTTTAATTTGTCCGGATTAGCGTACTTTGTCATAAGCGAATGATTCCTCCTTTACTTTAGAATTCTAAACCACCCTGACGAGCTGCATCAGCTAATGCTTGAACTCGACCGTGGTATAAATAGCCACCTCGATCAAACACAACCTGTTTAATATTCTTTTTACTAGCTCGTTGAGCAATTAACTTGCCGACACTTTTAGCCTGATCAGTTTTAGTGGTTCCGTTAATGTTCTTATCCAATGTAGAAGCACTAGCTAAAGTGTGACCCTTAACGTCATCAATAATTTGAGCATAGATATTCTTATTAGAGCGATAAACATCTAAACGAGGCCGATTTGCGGTACCAAATACGTGTTTACGAACTCGAGCATGACGACGTTCACGATTCTTATTGCGGTTTACCTTTGAAATCAATTCAGTTCACCTCTTATAAACCAAAATTCGAAAACCAGTAAATAATTAAAATTACTTACCAGTTTTACCTTCCTTACGAAGAATGTGTTCACCCTGATAACGAATTCCTTTACCTTTGTATGGTTCAGGCGAGCGAACATCTCGAACTCCAGCGGCAAAATCACCAACCAACTGTTTATTAATTCCGCTAATCTGAATTGTATCAGATTTAGGAACCTTAACCGTTAAGTTAGGATCAACTTTAATCTTAACTGGGTTAGAATAACCAACATTCAAGACCAAAGTTTTGCCCTGCATCTTAGCACGATATCCAACTCCGACTAACTTTAAAGTCTTCGAAAAGCCTTTAGTTACACCCAAGATCATGTTCTTGAGGTTAGCGTTCATCGTACCGTGTAAAGCACGAGTTTTGTAGTCATACTTGCCCTTTGGCTTAAAAGTTACTACGTTATTCTTAATATTTATTAAAATCACTGGGGAAAAAGCGCGGGTTAAGGTTCCTTTCTGACCCTTAACGGTCACGTTATCACCAGTCCGCTTTACCGAAACACCATCGGGCAAAGTTAGTTTTCTGTAACCAATACGACTCATATATTACACCTTGATTCCAAATATTTTTTACCAAACGTAAGCCAGTACTTCTCCGCCGATCTTTTTAGCTCGAGCTTCCTTATCAGTAATTACACCTTCAGAAGTTGAAATAATTGCAATTCCTAAACCGTTTAAAACTTTAGGAACATCAGCAGATTTAACATAAGAACGTAAACCAGGTTTAGAAATCCGTTTTAAACCGGCGATGACCCGTTCATTATGCTTTCCGTACTTTAAATATAGCTTTAAAATTCCCTGTTTATTATCATCAATGTATTCGTAATCACGGATAAAACCTTCGCGTTTTAAAATTTCCGCAATCGAACGCTTGATTTTTGAAGCCGGAACTTCAACCGAACGGTGTTTTGCCATATTGGCATTCCGAATTCGGGTTAAGAAGTCCGCGATTGGATCAGTCATACGACGTAAAGCCTCCTTATTAATTTAAAAATCTACCAGCTAGCTTTCTTCATGCCAGGGATTTGGCCCTTATGAGCAAGCTGACGTAAGCAAATCCTGCATAAATGAAACTTACGGTAAACGGAACGCGGTCGACCGCAGCGAGCACAGCGAGTATAATTTCGTGTTGAAAATTTAGCAGGACGTTTGCATTTTTCAATCAAAGCTTTTCTAGCCAAAATAAAACCTCCTTGATTAAAAATTAATGCTTAGCGAATGGCATTCCAAATTGATCTAACAAGGCTTTACCTTCCTCATCAGTATTAGCAGTGGTAACAATTACAATGTCTAATCCACGAACGTGGTTAACGTTATTGTAATTAATTTCTGGGAAAATCAATTGTTCACGAATGCCTAACGTATAATTACCACGACCATCAAATGACTTCGGGTTAACACCGTGAAAATCACGAACCCGCGGCAAGGAAACGTTAATCAACTTATCTAAGAATTCATACATTCGACGGCCACGCAAAGTTACTTTGGCACCAATTGCCATTCCCTTTCGTAACCGGAAACCGGCGATTGATTTCTTAGCTCTAGTTACTAACGGTTTTTGACCAGCAATTAAAGCTAATTCGTTAACCGCTTCATCCAAATTCTTGGCATTACTAACGGCATCGCCAACTCCCATATTAAGAACGATCTTATATAATTTAGGAGCTTGCATTACCGATTTATACTTAAATTTCTTAACTAAAGACGGTTGAACATTCTTTTTATATTGAACTTGTAAACGACTTGGCATGAAATGAATACCTCCTTTCGCTTAAAAATTATTTAATCGGTTTCTGGGTCTTTTTAGAAATTCGAATTTTTTTACCATTTTCGAATTTATAGCCAATTCGAGTTGGCTTCTTAGTGGTTGGATCAATCACCATTACGTTTGAAGCATCAATCGGTGCTTCAACTGACTTAATTCCACCTTGTGGGTTGGAATGTGAAGCCTTTTGAGCTTTTTTAACAATGTTGATTCCCTTAACGATTACTCGATTTTGAGCAGCCAAGACCTGTAAAACAGTGCCTTCTTTGCCCTTATCTTTACCGCTAATTACGTGAACCTTATCACCAGTTTTAACGAACATTGACAGCACCTCCTTAACCGGAACCAAAGTATAATTACAATACTTCTGGGGCTAATGAAATAATCTTCATGAATTTATGAGTACGTAATTCACGAGCAACTGGTCCAAAAATCCGGGTTCCCATTGGACTCTTATCTTTATTAATAATCACTGCGGCGTTTTCATCAAAACGAATATAACTGCCATCTTTCCGGCGAATTGAACGCTTGGTTCTAACGATCACAGCCTTAACGACTTGACCCTTTTTGACAACACCGCCTGGTGTTGCTTCTTTAACAGTAGCAACTACCACGTCACCGATTCTAGCATAGCGACGGCTTGAACCACCTAAAGCTTTAATTACTAATAATTTTCTAGCACCCGAATTATCAGCGACGTTTAATCGACTTTCTTGTTGAATCATGGAACGAATCCTCCCTTCATCTTAATTACTAAAATTTAATTAGAGTTTAATTGCTCGATGAACAATCTTAACTAAGCGAGTATGAATAGTCTTGGATAAAGGTCGAGTATCCATGATCTCAACTGTATCGCCGACATGGGCTTCGCTCTTCTCATCGTGAGCTTTGTATTTCTTAGAATACTTAACCCGTTTACCATAAACTGGATTATTTTTATAGGTTGAAACCAAAACAACAATCGTCTTGTTCATTTTAGTTGAAACCACTCGACCACGATAAGTCTTACGTTTATTTCGTTCGTTACTCAAGGGATTCCCTCCTTCTACTTGAATTTAAATTATTTATTTCCGCTTGCCAATTCTTTTTGGCGAAAAATGGTTTTGATTCGAGCAATGTTATGACGAACTTGCTTTAATTTTGCCGTATTTTCTAACTGACCAGTAGCTAATTGGAAGCGAAGATCAAATAATTCCTTTTTATAATCAGCTTCTTTTGCTTTCATTTGAGAAGTAGTTAATTTTCTGATGTCTTTTGCTTTCATTGTTCGCCACCTGCTTCCTTACGTGAAACGATTTTAGTTCGAATCGGCAGTTTTTGAGCAGCTAACTGTAACGCACGTTTAGCAGCAGCATCTGAGCATTTACCTACTTCAAACATTACTTTACCACGTTTAACAGCGGCAACCCAGCCAGCTGGGGTACCTTTTCCACTACCCATTCGGACACCAACGCCCTTTTGAGTATAGTTTTTGTGAGGGAAAATCTTAATCCAAACTTTCCCATCACGTTTTAAATAACGGGTAATCGCAATTCGGCAAGCTTCAATTTGACGGTTAGTAATCCATTTGGATTGTAAAGCCCTCAAACCAAAAGAACCAAAAGCAACGGTATTGCCACCTTTTGAATGGCCACGTAATTTACCGCGTTGCTGACGACGATATTTAACACGCTTCGGTACTAGCATGTTTTATTCCCCTCCTTTACTTTGTTGACGATTATTCTGATCCTGTGGATGTCTTGGTTTATCAGGCAAAACCTGACCACGATAAATCCAAACTTTAACACCCATGGAACCATAAGTAGTGTGAGCTTCGCAGTCCGCATAGTCAATGTCAGCACGTAAAGTATGTAACGGAACCGTGCCGTTTGAATAACTTTCGGTCCTGCACATATCAGCACCGTTCAATCGACCAGCAACCTGAATTTTAACACCTTTAGCTCCGGCATGAGACACCCGACGCATACTCTGTCGCATCGCACGACGGTAAGCAATTCGAGCTTCTAATTGTCTAGCAATATCATCGCCAACTAATTTAGCGTCTAAATCCGGTTTCTTAATTTCAATGATGTTAACGTGAACTCGTTTACCAGTTAGTTTATTTAGTGCTTTTCTGAGGCTTTCAACTTCAGAACCGCCTTTACCAATTACCATACCAGGCTTAGCGGTGTGAATAGAAATGTTAACCCGTTTTGCGGCTCGTTCAATTTCTACCCTCGAAGCAGAAGCTCCAGCAAGTCTTTTTGCAATGTACTTACGAATTCTTAAATCTTCAATCAGATTAGTAGCAAAATTTTTATCTGAGTACCATTTTGCTTCCCAATCACGGGTAATGCCCATTCGTAAGCCATTTGGATTTACTTTTTGACCCAAGTTTATACCTCCTACTTTTCAGAAACTACGATTGTAATATGACTAGTTCGCTTGTTAATTGGTGAAGCAGAACCTTTAGCACGAGGACGAAATCGTTTTAAAGTCGGGCCTTCGTTAGCAATGGCTTTGCTTACGTATAAATCTTCACGATCTAAGTCAAAATTATTTTCTGCGTTAGCTACTGCTGATTTAAGGACTTTCGCAATAACCGGTGAAGCACTTTTCGGAGTAAATTTCAGAATTGAAAATGCTTCAGCTACGTTCTTACCTCTGATCAAATCGATGACAAGGCGAACTTTTCGGGCAGCAATTCGAACAGTTCTAGCGGTAGCTTTTGCTGATGTTACTTGTGCAGCCATTTTTAATCCTCCTTGTTAATCGGTTGCCTTATCTTCCGCGTCACCGCTCTTGCTGTGACCGTGGAATGTTCGGGTGGGAACAAATTCACCTAATTTATGGCCAACCATGTCTTCCTGAATATATACCGGAACGTGACGACGACCGTTATATACAGAAATTGTGTAGCCAATAAAACTCGGGAAAATTGTTGAGCGACGTGACCAGGTCTTAATAACTGACTTCTTGTCTTTACCCTTCTGGGCTTTAATTTTCTTTAAGAGCGATGCGTCAGCAAAAGGCCCTTTTTTCAAGCTACGACTCATTTTTTAACCTCCTTCAGTTAAAATTTAGTTAGCAATTACATCTTAGATTGCTTCCGACGACGAACGATAAACTTGTTGGAACGAGCTTTCTTGGAACGAGTCTTCTTACCAACAGTCTTCTTATGCCACGGAGACAATGGTGACGGATAACCAACGGTTGTATGCGCATCTCCACCACCATGCGGATGATCGTTCGGGTTCATTGCAGAACCGGTTACGTGCGGACGCTTACCTAAATGACGAGTTCGACCAGCTTTACCACTAACTACTAATGAGTGTTCTGGGTTACTGAGAACTCCAATTGAAGCTCGGTTAGTAGCTAATACCATCCGAACTTCACCAGATGGTAATCTGACCAGTACATATTTGCCTTCCTTACCAAGTAATTGAGCAGAAGTACCGGCAGAACGAGCTAATTGACCACCTTTATTATGCTTTAATTCAACATTATGGATGGTAGTACCAACCGGAATGTTCTTTAAAGGTAACGCGTTTCCGACTTTAATATCGGCATTCGGTCCTGATTCAACCTTATCGCCAACTTTTAAACCCTGTGGTGCTAAAATATAAGATTTAACACCGTCAACGTAATAAATCAAAGCAATGTTAGCGGTCCGGTTCGGATCATATTCAATTGACTTAACGATTGCGGGAACCCCATCTTTGATTCGCTTAAAATCAATTAAGCGATAGCGGCGCTTAACACCAGCACCGTGATGGCGAACGGTAATCCGGCCATAATTATTGCGGCCAGCCCTGACTTTTCGGTTAGCCAACAATGATTTTTCGGGAGCGTTTTTAGTTGCAACACCATAATCAATATCGGTCATATTTCGACGACCGTTACTGGTTGGTTTGTACATCTTATTAGCCAAAATTTTCCCTCCTATTCAATTTTATTTTTGATTAGATTTAGAACCATTATTCTTATTGAATAAGTTAATCTTCTTAGAATCTTTAGATAACTTAACAATGGCTTTCCGACGACGTGAAGTGTAACCGACGTAACGGCCTTCACGCTTTAATTTGCCGCGAACGTTCATAATGTTAACTTTAACTACTTTAACGTTAAAAATGTCCTCGACTGCTTTTTTCACCTGAGTTTTGGTTGCCCGCAGATTAACATCGAAAGTGTACTTTTTCTGATCCATCAGATCAGTCGACGCTTCAGTAACAACGGGGCGTAAAATTATATCACGCGAATCCATATTATGCGAGCACCTCCTCTACTTCTTTAAGAGCGGCTTTAGTGATAATTACTTTCTGGTTACTCATAATATCTAAAGTATTAATTCCTTTACCATTAATAATCATCACATTCGGCAAATTCCGAGCCGACAAAGCAGCCATTCGATTACCTTTTTCTAAAACTAATAACGTTTTAGTTGAATCTTTAAGTGCGGTCAGTAATTGACTCATTTGCTTGGTTTTTGGATGCTTGAAATTCAAAGAATCAACCACGATCAAGTCACCATCGGCAACCTTATCAGACAATGCTGACTTAGTCGCTAACCGGGTCACTTTCTTAGGTAAATGATAAGCATAGGAACGTGGATGCGGACCAAAGACGATTCCACCACCGCGCCATTGTGGTGCACGAATGGAACCTTGACGGGCACGACCAGTACCTTTTTGACGCCATGGCTTCTTGCCACCACCGCGAACAGCACTGCGGTTCTTTGAAGAACTAGTACCTTGGCGTTGTGATGCTCTTTGCATTAAAACAGTATCAAATTCAACGTTGTCATTGGGCTTGATTCCAAAAATGTCGTCGTTTAACTTAACATTTCCGGCCTTGCTACCGTTTTGCTTGTATAATGCAACGCTAGTCATTTAAACTTCCTCCTTTCCTTATTTTTATTTAGCGGATTTAACTGGTTTCTGACGACGAGCTGCAGAACGAATCATTAAGAATGATTTATTAGCGCCCGGAACACTGCCACTAATCAGTAGTGCATTATCATCAGTATCAGAAGCAATAATTCTCAAATTCTGCATCGTTACTCGATTATTACCCATTCGGCCAGGTAACTTCATACCTTTAACCACTCGATTAATGATTGGGCCTAAAGATCCTGGACGACGATGGTATCTTGAACCATGAGTAGTCGGGCCACGGTGTTGATTATCTTTCTTAATGTTACCCTGATAGCCATGTCCTTTACTGATTCCGGTTACGTCAACTACATCACCTTTTTTAAAGATGTCTGCAGTAACTTGATCAGAAACTTTATACTTTCCTAAGTCAGCATTACGAATTTCACGAACGAAGCGCTTAGGGGTCGTTTTTGCTTTTGCTACATGACCTTGTTCAGGTTTATTACTTAAGATCTTACGTTTGTCGCCAAAGCCTAATTGAATAGCGTTATAACCATCATTTTCTTTAGTCTTCTTCTGTAAGACTACGTTAGGAGCAACGTCAACTACGGTAACCGGGATTAAATCACCATTTTTACCGAAGACTTGGGTCATCCCAACTTTTCTGCCTAAAATTCCTTTTCTGGCCATGAGTACACCTCCTAAATTAAATAAAACTGGTTTTAATTATTATAATTTAATTTCAATGTCAACTCCACTTGGCAAATCTAATTTCATTAATGAATCAACGGTCTTAGGGGTTGGATTCAAAATATCAATTAAACGTTTGTGAGTCAACATTTCAAACTGTTCACGTGATTTCTTAAATTTATGCGGAGAAGCAAGCACCGTATAAATCGTTCGATCAGTCGGTAACGGAATTGGGCCAGAAATGCTAGCTCCAGTTCGCTGAGCAGTTGCCACAATTTTATTAGCGGATTGATCCAAGATCCGGTGTTCGTATGCTTTTAATCGAATCCGAATTCTTTGTTTTGCCATTGTATTCCCTCCTTCATTAAGATTGATAACGCAATTAATTCCAGCAAAATCGTTGAATATTTGCTTAATGTCCCAATTTAAATTTCAGGCTACCCATGGCAAAGCAGCCGGGTGTGCCGTAAATGATTTATTAATCAGGGCAAAATTATCCCTTTAACTTTTACTCCTTTATGATAATTGATTAACTCCAGTATTTCAAGCTTTAGCCAATCAAAAAAGGGTACCTAATTGATTAGGTACCCTTTTCAAAATTAAGAATTAAAACTTATTTCGAAGCTTCGGTCGTTCCACCATTCTTTTCAATGATCTTCTTCTGGATACTCTTTGGTACCGCAGCGTAATGATCAAAAGTCATTGTAAAGGTTCCACGACCTTTAGTAGCGGAACGAAGGGTAGTTGCGTAACCAAACATTTCACTCAATGGAGTAAAGCAATGAATGGTCTGAGCTTTGTCATGTTCTTCCATGCCTTGGATTTTACCACGGCGGGCAGTAACTTCACCCATGACGTCACCCATGAATTCTTTTGGAACTACGATGTCGGTCTTCATAATCGGTTCTAAAATTACTGGAGCTGCGGTTTTAGCAGCATTTCGTAACGCTAAAGAACCAGCCGTTTCAAATGATGCTTGACTAGAATCAACCGGATGGTAACTACCATCGTATAACTTAGCTTTTAAGTCAATTAACGGGTAACCAGCTAAAACACCATTCTTCATGGCACCTTGAATTCCTTTTGAAACGGATGGAATGAATTCACGGGGAACGACTCCACCAACGATGGCGTCTTCAAATTCATAACCCTTGCCAGGATCATTCGGCGTAAATTGAACCCAAACATCACCATATTGACCTTTACCACCATTTTGGCGAATAAATTTACCGTTGGCTTTCGTCGGTTTAGTAAAGGCTTCACGATAAGCAACTTGCGGTTTACCGATCCGAGCTTGAACGTGGAATTCACGCTTCATTCGTTCAGTAATGATGTTTAAGTGCAATTCACCCATTCCGGAAATAATGGTCTGACCGGTTTCAACATCCGTGTGAGCTTTGAAAGTTGGGTCTTCTTCGGATAACTTTTGCAAAGCGGTATCCATCTTACCTTGATCAGCTTTGGTCTTCGGTGCAACCGAAACACTAATAACTGGGTCCGGGAAGTTCATGGATTCTAAGTGCAGCGGATGATCTTCAGCCGTTAACGAATCACCAGTAGTGGTGTTCTTTAAACCAATTACGGCCGCAATATCACCGGAAAAGACTTCCGGAATTTCGTGTCGTTGGTTAGCGTGCATTTGTAGCAAACGACTTGCTCGTTCACGTTTGTCCTTGGAAGCGTTCAGGATGTAAGAACCAGCTGGCAACGATCCTTGATAAACTCGAATGTAAGTCAAACGGCCAACGTACGGATCAGTCGCAATCTTAAACGCCAGAGCCGCAAACGGTTTCTTATCATTGGCCTTCAATTCAACCGTCTTCTTGGTGCTTGGATCAGTTGCTTGATACGGATGAATATCTAACGGTGATGGTAAGTAATCAATTACGGCGTTCAATAACATTTGAACACCCTTGTTCTTGAAAGCTGAACCAGCCAGAACCGGGAAGAAACGTAATTCTAAAGTTGCTTTTCGAATGGCAGCCCGAATTTCGTTATTCGTAATCTTAGATCCGGATAAGTACTTAGCCATCAAGTCGTTATCAACGTCACAAACAGCTTCAATTAAGTGAGCACGACGCTTCTTAGCTTCTGGTAAGTATTTCTTAGGAACCGGAACGGTATCCCATTTCGAACCTAATTTATCTTCATCATAAATGTCGGCCTTCATTTCGATTAAATCAATAACACCTTTAAATTGGTCTTCAGCCCCAATCGGCATTTGAATGGCGTGGGCGTTAGCACCTAATTTAGTGTGTAATGATTTTACGGAACGATCAAAATTAGCACCGATCTTATCCATTTTATTAACGAAAACGATGTTCGGAACTTTGAATTGGGAAGCTTGCCGCCAAACGGTTTCGGTTTGCGGTTCAACTCCGGCATTGGCATCCAAAACGGTAATGGCACCATCTAAGACTCGCAAGGAACGTTCAACTTCAGCGGTGAAGTCCACGTGACCTGGCGTATCAATAATATTGATTCGGTGATCTTTCCACTGGGCAGTGGTGGCAGCTGAGGTGATCGTAATTCCACGATCCTTTTCTTCACTCATCCAATCCATTTGGGTATCACCATCATGGGTTTCACCAATCTTATGAATTTTACCAGTGTAATACAAAATTCGTTCAGTTGTCGTGGTCTTACCGGCATCAATGTGGGCAATAATCCCAATGTTTCGGGTCTTCTCAAGCGGGAATTCTCGAGCGTTAGCCATGATTATTAATTTCTCCTCTCACAATTATTCAATTCAACAATATTAATAAAGTGGCTAAAAAGTTAGCCACTTTATATTCGGTCAATATTAATTTACGCGGCAGGACTACCAGCGATAGTGGGCAAAAGCACGGTTAGCTTCAGCCATTCGATGAACGTCTTCACGTTTCTTAACCGAAGCACCGGTATTATTAGAAGCATCGATGATTTCACGAGCTAAACGTTCGGTCATTGAATGTTCACCGCGTAAACGAGAATAATTAACAATCCAGCGTAATCCTAACGTAATTCGACGGTCGGGACGAACTTCAATCGGAACTTGGTAGTTAGCACCACCAACTCGACGAGCTCGAACTTCTAAGACCGGCATTACGTTTTTCATTGCTGCTTGAAAGACTTTAACCGGATCGTGACCAGTTTGTTTCTTAATTAACTTAAACGCATTATAAAGAATTTTAGAAGCGGTTCCTCTTTTACCATTAATCATTAAATGATTAATTAAACGGGTGACCAATTTAGACTTATAAATTGGGTCTGGTAAGAAATCGCGCTTTTGAACACTGCCTTTTCTTGGCATTGAAACGTCCTCCTCACAAAAAATTAATTACTATTTCTTAGCTTTCGGTTTCTTGGTTCCGTACTTAGAACGACCTTGACGACGGTTTTGAACCCCGGCCGTATCTAAAGCACCTCGAACAATATGATATCGAACTCCAGGCAAGTCCTTAACACGACCACCACGAAGTAATACCACACTGTGTTCTTGAAGATTATGACCAATTCCAGGAATGTAGGCAGTAACTTCCATTAAATTAGACAAACGAACACGGGCGTACTTTCGTAAAGCAGAATTAGGCTTCTTCGGAGTCATCGTTCCGACACGGGTTGCAACCCCACGTTTTTGCGGAGCTGGATTATAAATCCGTTCCTTTTTATAACTGTTGAATCCATAATTCAAAGCTGGAGATTTTGACTTAGAATTCTTAGATCTGCGACCTTTACGAACTAACTGATTAATCGTTGGCATCTAAAAATTCCTCCTTTCAATTAAATTTTATTAATTTCAAGTCCACACATCCAGGCGGTTCTTTTTAACCGTCCAAACAATTTCTTCACATTTAGACATCTTTAATAATATCATCACTAAAAAATAATGTCAAACTAAATTAATTTACGTAGTTAATAATGGAGATGAAATAATGATTACCCTTTTCAAAATAATAATTGGAACCACGATCGGTTCGTTTTTATCATTAGTTAGCGTCAGAAGTAATCGCCATGAATCAATTATTTTTCCGCCATCCCATTGTGACTATTGTCACCACCGATTATCAGCTTGGGAAATGATCCCAATTATTAGTTTTATCCTGCTTAAGGGCCGGTGCTCCCACTGCCGAAAGCCAATTGGAATCATCAATTTAGAAGCGGAAATAATTGGTGGATTGATTGTCGGTACCAATCCAATTCGCGTTAACGGAATCTTAGAAACCGGATTCGAATTAATTTTATTGCTACTAGCGCTTGACGATTGGCAAAGTTTTAAAATGCCGAGTGGAATCATTTTAACGTTAGCGGGAATTGGGGTTGTTCAACTAATTAAATTCCAAAATTTAAACTGGCCGGGAATTGCGGCTAAAATCATGAGTTATTTGATTATCCTTAAAGCCAATTCCAGCGACCGATTGATCGGCAACGGTGATGTCGACGTGATTTTCATCATTCTGCTTAAAACCAACTTACTGACGACTGCGATCGTGATTTTAATCGCTTCATCAACGGCTTTAATTAAATTTTTAATCACCAGAAATTCCAAAACGATTCCCTTTATTCCCTACTTAACGTTTGGTTACCTAGCAGTTAATTTATTATAAAAAAATGGCAACCATTAACTAAAATGGTTGCCACCAAAATTATTTTATTTAATTGAATTTTTTACTTCGTTTTGGCTTTAGCGGTTTGACTAGTCGTCGACTTAGAAGCCTGGGCTTCATCATCCGCGGATTTATCTTCATCCTTGGCTGACTTCTTAACCTTGGGTTCTTTCAATTGAATATTACGGTAACGGTGCATTCCGGTTCCAGCTGGAATTAATTTGCCGACGATTACGTTTTCCTTCAAACCAACTAGCGGGTCGTTCTTGCCACGAATTGCGGCATCGGTTAAGACTCGAGTGGTTTCCTGGAATGAAGCCGCACTTAAGAAGCTCTTGGTTTCTAAAGCAGCCTTCGTCAAACCAAGTAAGACCGGTCGAGCGGTTGCCGGAACTTTACCGTCAATTACGTACTTAGCGTTCGCGTTCCGGAAATCATTAATTTCCATCATGGAACCTGGAAGTAATTTAGTATCACCCGGCTTCATGATTTGAACCTTGCGCATTAATTGACGAATAATTAATTCAGGATGTTTATCGTTCAGATCAACACCTTGCATCCGGTAAACCTTTTGAACTTCACCAAGCATGTAATTAGCAGTTTCAAGCATGTTAGTGACCTGAAGCATTTCCTTCGGATCAATTGAACCAACGTTCAGTGGAGTTCCACGGTGAACGTGATCCCCTTCTTTAACCACTAATTTAGCGTCCATTGGGATCTTGTACTTTTGGGTATCAGACTGGCCCTTAACCGTAATCTCACGAACGTTTTCGGCAGGATTTTCTTCAATTAACTTAACGGTTCCGGTAACTTTACTGATGATCGCACGGCCTTTCGGATGCCGAGCTTCAAAAATTTCTTGAACTCGCGGTAATCCTTGGGTAATATCAGCATTTCCGGCAACACCACCGGTATGGAAGTTCCGCATCGTTAATTGAGTTCCGGGTTCACCAATTGCTTGTGCAGCAACGGTACCAACGGCTTCGCCAACTTCAACTTGTTTGCTGGTGGTCAAGTTTCGGCCGTAGCACATCGCACAAACCCCGTGAACCGTGTGACAGGTCAAAGCCGAACGAATTTCGACTTCTTTAACTCCTGCCGCAACGATCGCGTGAGCTTTCTTTTCGTCGATCATTTCGTTATGGTGAACCAGAACTTTACCAGTCTTCGGATCTTTTACGGCTTTCATTGCGTTCCGTCCCAAGATCCGTTCATACAGCGGTTCCAGTAATTCACGGCCGTTCATCAAAGCGCGAACCTTTAAGCCACGGTCAGTACCACAATCATACTCACGAACAATGCAATCTTGAGCGACATCAACTAATCGACGGGTTAAGTAACCGGAATTAGCGGTCTTTAACGCGGTATCGGTCATTCCTTTTCGGGCTCCGTGGGTTGAAATGAACATTTGTTGAATTGACAATCCTTCACGGAAGTTCGCGGTGATTGGCAATTCCATAACCTTACCATTTGGTTCAGCCATTAAGCCACGCATCCCAGCTAATTGAGTAAAGTTCGAAATGTTACCTCGGGCACCTGAATCAGACATCATAAAGATATCGTTTTCAGGGTTAAAGTAATCTTCAATCTTATCTTGAATCTTATCTTTCGCTTTACTCCAAATGTCAACAACCCGTTCATAACGTTCTTGATTAGTAATCAAGCCCATTTGATATTGCTGGGTCACAATGTCTTTCTTGTGTTTCGAAGCTTTAATAATGTAAGGCTTTTCTTTCAAAACGGTAATGTCTGAAGTTGCGAATGACAAGCCGGACTTCATGCAGTTTTCGTAACCCCAATGCTTCAAATTATCTAGGGCCACCGCGGTCTTTGAAATGTGGTAACGACGGTAATTTTCGGCAATGATGTCACTAATCATGCCCTTCTTAAACGGTGGAATCAACTTTGAATGCTTCAAGTAATCAAAGATGTTCTGGCCCGGTTTCAAGAAGTACTTATCAGGTAAATGACCACGTAAATTTCGTTTGGTCGGTTCGTTCAAGTACGGAAAGTCCGGTGCGTACATGGTGTTCATGATGATCTTACCAACCGTCGTGACCAGGATTTCCTTCCGCTGCTGAGGAGTAAACGGTTTGCTTGGCATCGAAGAAACCCGAATGCCGACCCGGCTGTGCCATTGAACGTAACCGTTCTGATAAGCCAAGATCGCTTCATTAGCGTCATTGAAGATGGTACCTTCACCTTCACGATGTCGTTCTTCTAAAGTAATGTAATAATTACCGATAATGATGTCTTGGCTAGGCGTCGTGATTGGACTACCGTCTCGCGGTGCCAAAATATGAGTTGACGCTAGCATTAACGTTCTGGCTTCAGCTTGAGCTTCATCACTTAACGGAACGTGCAACGCAACTTGATCACCATCAAAATCGGCATTATAAGCAGTACAGCATAACGGATGGAACCGAATTGACTTACCACTTACTAAGACCGGATAAAAGGCTTGAATACTCAGCCGGTGCAACGTTGGGGCTCGATTTAACATGATTGGATGACCCTTAATTACGTCAGCTAAGACGTCATAAATATCATCATCACGATTATGAATCTTCCGCTTAGCACTCTTGATGTTAGTGGCAATTCCACGCTTAACCAAAGCATGCATTAAGTAAGGCTTGAATAATTCCAAAGCCATCGGAACTGGTAAGCCCAATTGATTAAATTTCAAATGTGGGCCCACATCAATTACTGAACGACCGGAATAATCAACTCGCTTTCCTAATAAGTTTTGACGAAAACGGCCTTGCTTACCTTTTAGCATGTGTGATAATGATTTCAACGGCCGGTTGCCAGGGCCGGAAACTGGTCGACCACGACGACCGTTATCAATTAAGGCATCAACTGCTTCTTGGAGCATCCGTTTTTCGTTTTGAACAATGATTCCAGGAGCATGAAGTGCCAATAACCGCTTCAAGCGGTTATTCCGGTTAATAACTCGCCGGTATAAATCATTCAAGTCGGAAGTGGCGAACCGGCCACCTTCTAACTGAACCATCGGTCGTAAATCAGGCGGGATTACCGGAATTACGTGCAGAAC
>CAKQCC010000003.1 GCA_934216625.1 uncultured Lactobacillaceae bacterium | reverse complement strand
ACTTTCGGGAACTTACGAATGTGATTGTAGATCACGCTTTTAACTTTGCGCTGATTAGCAACCTTCTGGGGTTCGTCCTGCAAAACTAACCGAAGTGCTTTCGCCATTGCGGCAATTCCCGGTAAATTTTCGGTTCCGCCGCGCAAGCCCTGTTCTTGGCCGCCACCGTCAATTAATGGCGCTAAACGACGGCCACGGCGAGCGTAAATAAAACCGGTCCCCCGGGGAGCGTGAAACTTATGGCCAGACACCGCAGCAAAATCAGTCCGACCGTTCAAAATTTGCTTCTCTAAACCTTTGCCAACGGCTTGAACCGCGTCAACGTGAAAATTAATTTTCGGGTAGTGCGTTAGCAATTGAGCAATTTGCTGAATCGGCTCAATTGTACCAATCTCGTTATTGATTGCCATCACCGAAACTAAAATCGTGTCAGGACGAATGGCTCGCTTTAAATCATTAACGGAAATCCGCCCTGCTGAATCAACCGGTAAATACGTCACGTCAAAGCCCAACTTTTCTAAGGCTCGCATTGAATTCGAAACGGCAGCGTGTTCAACCGAAGTCGTAATAATGTGCTTACCGAACCGGCGTTTAGCAAGTGCGGTCCCTTTGATCGCCCAATTATCGCCTTCACTACCGCCACTGGTAAACAGAATTTCGTCCGGGGCGACGTTTAGTAAATTCGCAATTTGTTTTCTCGACTGTTCTAGTAAGCTAAAGGCTTTAGCCCCAAAATTATGTAAACTGGATGGATTGCCCCAAATCCGGTTACTGACGATGTTATACGTTTTTAACGCTTCTGGATCAATCTTAGTAGTTGCACTATTGTCAAAATAGATCATTGACTTTCCCCTTTCATTTTCTACATCTGTGCTTGCCGATTTCGATAATAATTAGCTTTAATTCGTTTCGAAGCCCCCGGCTCAACTTGATCAATCGCGCTCGCAATTAATCGCAAGCTTTCGGTATATTGATAATTTTTGTCGAACAGAATCTGGGCTTTTGCGTTTGCTTCGGCAACACTCTGATAAGAATTTCGGTAACGATTCGAATACTGCATCATTTGTTCCGACAGACTAGCGTTATCGATTAATTGCTGAGTCTTTTCGCGCAGATTACTCATGTCAGTCCGAATCGTCACTAATCGTTTATTAATGTCATCCATGCTAATTTTAACCTGGTTAATTTTTTTGGACAGGTTTTTCATTTCGTCAAAAACGACGTTGTAATAATCGGCATAATCTTTCGGGATCCCGGGTAAATTCAAATGGCGAAGCCGACGATGAAGATTATGAAGATCCAAGCCGAATTTCCGGATACTGTTCCTTGCCCCGGCCTCTTCACGATTCAGGTCGTACACCGAATCGTTGATCTGACGTTGCCGAGATTCAATGTCACCTAACTGCTTCTCGGCCTTTTGCTGGTGAGCAAGAACGTCTGAATAAATTACGCTGTTTTCAGCAATTGCGTCTAGGTCTTTTTGATGAACCGCATCAATCTCAGCTAGTTGCCGAGCCAAGTGCTGAGTAGTCCCAACTTCATCGTGATTTAAATCATAGTTTTTACTTAGCCGTCTTAACTCGGTCATTAAAGCGTAATTTTGCTTCTGAGCGTGGGCAATATATTCGGTCACCACATCAACGTCCTGATTAACTTTTCGTTTTGCGTCAATTTCGCGAGCCATTGAATCGTAAAGCTGGTTAACCATGTTTTCAATCCAGTGACAGTTACTCTTGGCTTGGCTCAAATTTAGCCCCTTTAAAAGGCCAACTGCTTTCTTAACTTTAGCTTTAACGAATTTAATTGCTCCACCAACGTCATGTTCGGGGAATTGATAACCGGATTGAAGTAAATAATGGTAACCATGCTTGATTTCATTAATCTGCTTAGGATAAATCGTTGCTAGGTTTTTGTATAAAACAGGAACGGTTTTCATACATAACTCAAGGACGCTTACTTTAGTTAATAAACGTTTAAGAACCCGGTCGGCGGCTTCCTGATTACCAACTTTAGTCAAATGGGCAAAATTATTGTAAAGTGCTTTAACCCGGCTCAAATACTTTTGAATTTGGTCAGCGGCGGGACCATAAATATAATTTTTGGTTAAAAGGCTTTTATGTAAATTTCGGTATTTGCGAGCTAATTTTACTACGGCCTGCTGGTGACTATGACTCTGGGACCGAATTTGTTTAAGGCCGTGTTTAATGTCCTTGACGTCGACAATGATTTTCTGAACCGCTTGGTTGGCTTTCTGATACTCTTCCCGGGTTTTTAAAAAATTTAGGCCACGTGAATCGCGTTCAATCGCCTGAATTAACCGGTCAACCACGTCAAACGCCTTACTATGAATTTCTTCATAATGATTTTGATAAGCTTTAAACTGATTTAACGAATCTCCAGACAGCATCAATTTACCGGTAGTTGCCAAATCATGCCTTAGTGACTCACTTTGGACTCGCTTGTTCTTTTTCTCAACTAATCTTACCTTCTGAAGCAGCCAATGTTGATAGATCACGATTCCAACGTAAATTAAGCCGATTACGACAATGACTGTCACTAACATACCTAACATAAAATTATCCCATCCTCGATACCGTTACTTGAGATTTGAAAGCCGTTTACATGGATAACTAATTTAATTATATCATAATCGGAACTGGTCTGAACACTATTGTCCCGAATCATTGCAAATTGACAAATTAACTCAATTAAAGTAAAATTAAAAATGTGTAAAATAAATGTGGCAGTGCATGGTAAGCTCGTCAACATCTTGATGCGTCAAAGTTTGATTAGTACCCCTAAAGCTGCTGGGGTGAAAATCCAGAGCAAGATGCACGAATACTGAATGGACAGCATTTTATTTTACTCCAAATTTTTTATTGGAGGAATTATTAATGAGATATACAGGTCCAAGTTGGCGGATTTCACGCCGGTTAGGGATTTCTTTATCAGGAACTGGTAAAGAACTAGCTAGACGTCCGTACGCACCTGGTGACCATGGTAATGGTCGTCGTCAAAAGTTATCTGAATACGGATTACAATTAAAAGAAAAGCAAAAGTTACGTTACATGTACGGTTTAACCGAACGTCAATTTGCTAACTTATTCATTAAAGCTGGTAAAATTCGTTCAGGCCGTCATGGTGATAACTTCGTAATTTTACTTGAACGCCGTTTGGATAACATGGTTTACCGATTAGGTTTAGCCACTACTCGTCGGCAAGCTCGTCAGTTGGTAAATCACGGTCACATCACCGTTAATAACCAGCGAGTTGATATCCCGTCTTACGAAGTTAAAGTTGGTCAAGTAATTGGGGTCCGCAAAAAGTCCCGAAACATGAAAGTGATCAAAGAAGCTGTTAAAGCAGTGGTTGGTCGCCCACCGTACGTTTCGTTCGATGCCGACAAATTAGAAGGCAAATTAACCCGATTACCACAACCTGATGAATTAAACTCTAATATCAACACTGCATTAATCGTTGAATACTACAACAAGTTAATGTAATTAATTAAGCAACTTAAACTGGCGCCTTGCTAATTACAAGGCGTTTTTTGTTACTCAAAACGAAAGATGGTCAAAACAAATTGTTAGCGATTAATATTTTAATGACGTTATTTACCCTTTTACTATTAGGGATTGGTGATTTCTTATTCATTCACCGAAAAAAAGCCTTTTTGATTTTTAAAACCAACCAAAATCAACTATTAAGTGCTTGCGTTCGTAACTTCGGAATTACTTTTCTGGCGACCGGAATCCTTTCACTGATCGTTTTAATCAGTCAAAATTTAATCGGGATTTGTCTAATTTTAATCATCGGTTGCGGCGCGGTAACCGCGTTCTATCTCTGCATGGGAAAATTTATGCCAAAATAAATTGCTTAGGCACCCGAAACTGATTAAGATAACCAGCAGGATGGTGATCAAAATGATCAGTAATTATAAACAAATTTTAGTTCCCATTGACGGTTCTAAAAACGCTAAATTAGCTTTTAAACGGGCGTTAGTGGTCGCTAAAAATTATCACGCGAATTTGCACTTAGTTAACGTAATCGACACCCGAGCGTTTGAAAACGTTTCAAGTCTAGACGAATCCGCGGTTAATGAAGTAACGGACCAAGCTAAGAAAATGCTTGATCAATACCAAAAAGCCGCCCAAGATCAGGGAATCAATACCGACTATTCAATTGAATACGGCTCACCGAAAACCATTATTTCTCATCAAATGACCAAGCGGTGGCAGATTGATTTAATTATAATGGGCGCCAACGGCTTAACCACCGTTGAACGGGTCCTAATCGGCTCGGTCGCTGCGTACGTATCACACGCGGCACCATGCGATACTCTATTGGTTAAGCGGTAATTATTCATAATAAAATAACCAAAAATCCCCCGAAAATCGGGGGATTTTTTGTCAATACTCGGCAATCACGTTCTGCTTACGATCCGTAATTTGAATTAATTTTTGAATGTAAGTCAGCGAATCATAATCATCATAAATTTGGTAAAAGAACCTGGCTTTTTTAAGGGCCGTTAACGCCTGGTGATAATTCTGAAATTTAAAATCGATTTTAGCTAATAACGCGTAAGCATCCGAAAGCCGGTACATCAAATGGTTATCTAACAATAAATTAATCATCGATTGAATAAATTTTCGAGCGGTTTTAGCCTGACGAACTTTAATTAATAACTGGGCAACCTTAATTCTCAAACAGACGTTAGCCTCAAGCTGTTCATCATAACGATCGGTCTGAACGTATCCCAAACATTCTTCAGCATTCCGTAAAAACCTAAGGCACTTCGGATAATTTTTTTGTTCGAAATAAAAATTGCCAATTCCAGCGTTAGCCCAAGCTTGATAAAAACAATGATTACCAATTCCCGGAGCATTCAGAACCTGATTAAACGAATCCAGAGTTTTTCGATTATTACAATAATAATCAGCTAACGTTCCGGTGTAGCAATAATACCGTTGCTTATCAATTTGATAGTCAAATTGATAAGGTTTTAATAATTTTAATAACTGATTGGCCGAATTAAAACGATGGTTTAAAATTAACCGCTCAATCCGAATCAATTTATTCCGGGATTCCGAACGAATGATTACTGAATTAATCGGTAAATTCAACTTATCACAAATTTTAGATAAAATCCGGACGTTCGGACAACAATTTTGACTTTCAATTAAGCTAATGGTTGCTTGAGTGCAAATTCCGTTAGCTAACCGAACTTGTGAAAAGCGACGGGTTAATCGGTGGTGCCTAATTTTTGTTCCGGCGACTTTCATTTAATTTCCCCCATTTTTTCGTTAATTTGACGGTGCCGAAAGCAATTCACCAAATGATCGTTTACCACCCCGACCGCTTGAAGATACGAATATACAGTCTTAGGACCTGAACGTTCAAATCCATGAATCCGCAGCGGAACCAAAAAGCGGCGAATAAATCGAGTGTTGTCTAATTTATCAGAATAATGCAAAAAATGGTCTAATTGAACATAATGAACCGGTTGCCAGGTTAACTGCTTTAGCGACGATCCACAACGGTGTAGCTGGATCAGTTGACGAGCGTTGTGAATGATCGCCGCCAATTTTAGACGATTCCTAATAATTAAATGATTTCTCAATAATTGCCGCAAATCGAGTTTCGCCACCCGACGATCTTCAAAATTTTTGAAAGCGTGCCGAATGGCCGACCGCTTTTTAAGAATTAAGTCCCAGCGTAGTCCCGCTTGGATAATTTCAAGCGAGAACGCTTCGAACAACTTTCGTTCGTTAAATTCAGGAACTCCCCATTCGGTATCATGATACTTTAGAAGTCTGGGACTCTTTTTAGCCCATCCACATCGTTGAATAATTTCAATTCCCCCGTTCACTTATAAATACGCGAAAAAGCAAAAAAGCAATCCCGATTTTTGATATTTATCAGGATTGCTTCAATTATTTTTATTTTATTTTTGATTATAATTTACTTCAGGGGAATAAAATCATAATGCAGCTTTGATTGACGCTTAAATTCAGCAATTGCCAAATTGATTAACCGATCAATTAATTTGGAATAACTGATTCCGGCAACTTTCCACAATTGCGGAAAAAGACTGATGTTAGTAAAACCAGGCAACGTGTTTGCTTCCCCAACGTACGGGATTCCTCGCTTTGAAACCAAGAAATCAATTCGGGCCATTCCCTTTAATTCTAGAGCCTGATAGGTCTGTAAAGCCATTTTAGTAATTTCATCAGACAACGCTTTGGGAACTTTAGCCGGAATCTCGAACTGAACTCCGCTCGCGTTTACGAATTTGTTCTGGTAGGTATAAAAATGATCCCGTTTTGGAACCCGAATCGCCCCTAATTGAGAAGCAACCGGGTGTTCATTACCCATTACCGAAATTTCTAATTCTTCAGGACCCTTAATTGCCTGTTCAGCAAGCACTTTATAATCATAACGAAAAGCGTCACGCAACCCCTTTTCGTATTCCGTTTGGTTATGAACTTGATGAATACCGACCGACGACCCCTGATTAGCGGGTTTTAAGAAGATTAATTTTCCTAAGACTTTACTCAACGAGGCAAAATTCCAATGTCGATAATTAGCAGACGTTAATAAAACGTATTTAGTATTTCGGATTCCGTAGTAAGTTAAGATTTTCTTAGTGATGTCTTTATCAAAAGCCATCGCCGACGGTAAAATGCCACTGCCAACGTACGGTTTCTTCATGAGTCGCAGTAGCCCTTGAATTGTCCCGTCTTCACCTAAATTACCGTGAATAATCGGGAAAAAGACGTCAATATTTTTTGCTTTTTCAAGGTTATTAATGTTCGCAAGCGGATTGCTAGTGTCTAGATGAGCTTTAGCTCTGGCAGCAATCGGTTTTTCTGGCTGGCCATTCAATAAAATTTGCCTTGAATCATGATCACTAAGGATAATTCCGTCCCTGGTCATCAAGAATAAACTAATCTGATATTGATTCTGATCCATTGCTGAATAAATGTTTTTGGCGGATCGTTTTGAAACGTCGTGTTCAGAAGAATTACCACCAAAAATTAAAGCAACGTGCATTTTTCGATTCAATTTAAACCTCTCCCCTGATCCTGAAATCATAAATTCTGATTACGCTATTGATAACATTTTAATAATTCTGAAATTACGAAAAATCATTCTGGTTAGAAAACATTGAACCGCGGTTGTGGAACTGCATTGACATAATTAAACCGATCCCCATCATGTTACCAATCAAGGCCGAACCACCTTGACTAACGAACGGTAGCGGAATCCCGGTTAACGGCAACAAGCCAACGCTCATCCCGATATTTTCAAAAACGTGAAATAAAATCATCATAATTACGCCGGTCGAAATATAAGCATAAAAAACGTTGTGAGTCTTAAAAGTCACTTTAACCATCTGATAAATCAACAAGAAGTAAAGTAAAATCAAGACACAGCCACCGATAAAACCAAAGTTTTCACCAATGACCGAAAAGATCATATCGGATTCCCTAACCGGAACATACACGTGTGATACATTAAACCCGGTTCCCAGAAAGCCACCGGAACCGATGGCCTTAATGCTTTGCCATAGTTGATAGCCTTGATTAGAAGTATCCGAAGATGGATTCAACCACGTACTAACCCGAGCAAATTGGTAAGCATGAAAACCAAGGTGACCTAGAAGGCCCTTGCCAAAACTAGTGGAAACCAGCGCTAAGGCTGAACCACCTAAGGCCGCAATGGCCGCAAATGTCGGAATAATAATCTTCCAGGTTACTCCGGCCACAATAATTACTCCGGCCAAGATTGCGTAAAAGACTAAAATCGTGCCGAAATCATTCTGTAATTTAAGCAAAATCGTGATTGGTAAAACCCACAAAAATAATTTGCCAATTAAAAGCCAATCACTTTTAACGGTGTGATTAGGGTAACGATTATTATGTTCAACCGACACTTTCGCCAGCATCAAAATAAAGGGTGGCTTCATTACTTCCGAAGGTTGAAACGTTAACGGCCCGATCTGAAACCAATTTTTAGCACCGGTCTGCATTGCGTAAGATCGACTATAAAAAACTAAAACCGCCGCTAGCAGGAAAATCCCAAACCAATAAGCTAGCGGCGTTATTTTCCATAGTTGCTCAGAATCAAATTGCATAATTAAAATAATCGCAACCGAACCGATTGCGTACCAAATCAACTGAGGAATTAATTGGTGCGTTACGTTCGTGGTACTAGTATCATGAGAAACCGCTACAAAAATTGCGATCATACCAATAATTGCCAGCATTAAGACGCTAAAAATAATTCCCCAATCAATTTGGTCACCATAGCTATTCAATTTTTTAACGTACTTTTCAAACACGATTGAACCCGCCTCAACGATGAGTTAAACGATTAATAATCTTTCTGATGAAGATGGTAATCAGCTAGTAGATCACGTAACCCTTCAGATAAATTTTTAACATGAAAAACTCTGCCGGGCTTTGAACGGGCCTGCATCCGATCGGTAACCGTCTGAATCTCACCGATGGTCCGGTGACCAATCCGCAAGATTGACATTTGATTACCGTTAACGTCTTTAGCAGCTTCTAAACGAGCCTGAACTTTTTTAATCTTTTTTGCCACGCAAATCTTCCTTTCAGGAATTACTTTAATCCCATTCGATGCCGATATTTCAACTCGGCCCGTCGATTTCTAAAAATCGTAAAATGATCGGGAACCGGATCGTAACCGCCTCGGACCAACGGCTGACAGCGAAAGATTCTTGCTAAGCCCATAATCAAGCCTAAAAAGCAACCATGCTTTTGAACCGCAATCCGCATGTATTCGGAACAGGTTGGGTAATACCGACAATGTGGCGGAAAAAGCGGTGAAACTAAGTTTTGATAAAACCAAATTATTTTTTCAAAAAGCCACCGCAAAATATCACCTATTTTTTAGAATTCATGTGTTCTAAAAGGGCTCCGGCACCTTTAGCAACGTTATCAAGCGGATTATCCGAAACGATTACCGGAACCGTTAAAGCATCAGAAATTACTTTATCAATTCCGCGTAAAAGGGCTCCACCGCCAGTTAACATGACACCGCGATCAACAATATCGGAAGCTAATTCGGGCGGAATCAATTCCAAAACGTTTTTGGACGCCGATACAATTTGCTGAACCGGACCCTTTAGCGCTTCGGCAATTTCGTTATTCGTAATTTTGACCGATTTAGGCATTCCACTGATTGAATCACGACCACGAATTACCGTTGATTTAATTTGATCCTTAGGAACTTTTCGGGCGGTCCCGATCGAAATTTTAATCTTTTCAGCAGTGTGAGCACCAACTACTAAATTATGCTTAAATTTAATGTAGTTTGCGATATCAAGATTCATTTTATCACCAGCCACCCGAATCGAACGGCTTGCAACGATATCGCCCAACGATAGAACCGCAATGTCGCTGGTGCCACCGCCCATGTCAATTACCATGTTGCCACGGGGTTGAAAAATGTTCATCCCAGCACCGATCGCGGCCACTTTCGGTTCTTCTTCCAAATAGACTTTACCGCCGCCTGATTTTTCGGCAGCCTGAATAATTGCTTTCTTTTCAATATTAGTAATATTAGTCGGTGCGCAGATCATCGTTCGCGGCTTCGAAATAAAGCCCTTCACGTCTAACTTATTAATAAAGTACGATAACATCGCTTGGGTGACATCAAAATCAGAAATAACCCCGTTTTTTAGAGGCCGAATGGCTCGAATATTAGCGGGAGTCCGGCCCACCATTCGGTAAGCTTCAGACCCCACCGCCAAGACTTTGTTGCTTTGGGTATTAATCGCCACAATCGAAGGCTCGTTTAAAACAATTCCTTTGCCGACTACATAAATTAAAACGTTTGCGGTTCCCAAATCAATACCGATGTCTTTTGCCATCCTTTAAGTTCCTTCCGAATCTTCTAATTCCGTAATGATCACGTTTAATTCTAACTGATATTATAACATAAATTTTAATTTAGCCCCGATCAATTTAGTTAAAAATAAAAATCAAATTATGGATGTTATTAATCACCGATAAAAAAAATTCACTGCAAGTAAACCCCAGCAAAATCGATAGCAGGACGATTAAAACCTTGCCCTGAAGTAAATGCATTGGCAAATATTTTTCAATCCGTAAATCCTGAATACACCAAAAAGCCACCCCAACGAAAAAGAGATGACTAACGATCGTCACTAGCGAATTAATCCCGGTTAACTGCAAGGAAATATCCCTTCTTCCAAAATAAAATCGGTTTCACAAATGACGTTTGTGAAACCGATCACTAAAGATTCAGATTAAATTAACGTTAATGTTTAGCAACGTGAATTCGATTAATTGCCCGTTCTAAAGCAATCTCACTCTGCTGTAAAGTAACTTGATCGTGCTTTTGTTTAGCTCGTTGAATTGCGGCCTTAGCTCGTTTCTGAGCACGCTGAGCACGTTCAACATCAATGTTCGAACGTTTTTCAGCACTGTTGGCAACGATCGTTATCGTATTGTTTGAAAATTCAGCAAAGCCACCGTTGACGGCAATTTCGTCATCACGGTTACCATAATCAACCTTAACTTCATCGATTTTAAGAGAAGCAATCACCGGAACGTGATTCGGCATAATTCCCATCTGGCCGCTTTGGGTGTTTAAAATCACCATTTGAACGTCCGAATGCTGATAAGCTGAACCATCAGGAGTCACGATACTAATGGTCAATGTTTTCTGATTAGCCATTTATAACTCCTCCTTACTTAGATTGCTTAGCTTTATGATACTTCTTAACAACGTCCTGGATTGAACCACAATTTCTAAAGCAATCTTCAGGAATTTGGTCATATTTACCAGCCAAAATTGCTTCACAATCCTTAATCGTTTCCTTAACCGGAACGTAACGACCAGGAATGCCAGTGAATTGAGTTGCAACGTAGAATGGTTGTGACAAGAAGAACTGAAGCCGACGAGCTCGTTTAACGGTTAATTTCTCGTCGTCAGACAATTCATCCATTCCCAAAATTGAAATGATGTCTTGCAATTCATGGTAACGCTGCAAAACATGCTGAACTTCATTCGCAACTCTATAATGTTCTTTACCAACGATTTCAGGACTCATTGCGGAAGAAGTGGAAGCCAGCGGATCAACGGCTGGATAAATTCCTTCTTCAACCAGTGAACGAGTCAAGTTAGTCGTGGCGTCCAAGTGGGCAAACGTTGTGGCTGGAGCCGGGTCGGTATAATCATCGGCAGGAACGTATACCGCTTGAATCGAGGTAATGGCACCTTTCTTCGTCGAAGTAATTCGTTCTTGCAACTGACCCATTTCAGTGGCTAACGTTGGTTGATAACCAACGGCGGATGGAATTCGGCCTAACAAAGCTGAAACTTCCATGCCGGCTTGAGTAAACCGGAAGATATTATCGATAAAGAGTAAAACGTCCTTACCCATTGCGTCCCGGAAGTATTCAGCAATGGTCAAACCAGTTAATGCCACCCGCATTCTAGCACCAGGCGGCTCGTTCATTTGTCCATAAACCATGGCGGTCTTCTTTAGAACTCCGGACTTTTTCATTCCAAAGTACATTTCGTTACCTTCACGAACACGTTCACCAACGCCGGTGAAGACTGAAATTCCGTTATGGCCTTGGGCAATGTTATGAATCAATTCTTCAATAATGGTGGTCTTACCAACACCGGCACCACCAAACAAACCAACTTTACCACCACGAACATAAGGTTCCAGTAAATCGATGACTTTAATCCCGGTTTCCAGAATCTGGGTGGAAGTACTTAATTGGTCATAAGCCGGTGCACTCCGGTGAATTGGCCACCGTTTCGCTTTCGGGCCAAATTTAGGTCCACCATCAATTGGTTGACCTAAAACGTTAAAAACTCGACCTAAAGTATCGTTCCCAACCGGAACGGTAATTGAAGATTCAGTATCAATGACTTTTAAGCCACGACGTAACCCATCAGTTCCGTCCATAGCAATGCACCGAACCGATCCGTTACCTAATTCCAGCATGACTTCGATTACTAAATCATCTTGACCGTCCCGTTCAATTTTAAGGGCGTCGTTAATATCAGGTACTTTAGATTCAGGGAATTCAGCGTCAACAACTGGTCCGATAATTTGAGTAACTTTCCCAGTGTTCATTGTACGTTAATTCCTCCTATCTAATGCTTAAGGGCTTCTTGACCACCGACAATTTCGGTAATTTCGGTAGTGATCGCAGCTTGTCGAGCTCGGTTATATTGCAACTGCAACGTTGAAATTAGATCATCAGCGTTGTTAGAAGCTGACCGCATTGCATTAGAACTGGAAGCGTGTTCCGAAGTCTTAGCATCCAGAATTGCGCCAAAAATTAAACTTTTGGCGTATTGAGGAATTACCACTTTAGCAATCGTTGATCCATCAGGTTCAATCTCGTATTCGGGACTTACTTTTGAATCAGAATGAATGGCTTTACTTTTTCCTTCAGAAAACGCTTTTCCGTCCATCGGCAACATTTGTTCAGCCCGAAACTTAGAAATCATTCGGTTCACGAAATGACTGTAGCAGACGTAAAGCTTACTAAAAGCGTGCTGTTTATACATCGTGTCAATTGTGCTAACAATTCCTTTAATATCACTATAATTAGGCACGTCAGCAACGCTTGTGTTCTGGTAAGCAACGTTGACACCACGTTTTTTATAAAAATCAGCCCCGTTTTTACCAACCGCTAAAATCAAATAGTCTTGCTGATGCGGAGTATGTTTTTGAATAAAATCATTGGTGCCGCGAATAACGTTACTGTTATAACTGCCGACCATTCCACGATCAGAAGTTATAACTAAATAAGCAACTTTACCCTTAGATTTTGAATCATCACTTGAGGAATTGAGCTGGCTTAATAAATGGGATTGGGCCAAGTGTGTTACTACGGCTTTAACTTTCGAAGCATAGTCGTTATACGGCTTAGTGTGCTTCTGGATCTGGTTCAACTTAGCGGTCTGAACCATTTCCATCGCGGTCGTAATCTGTTGAGTTCGCTTGGTTGACGCAATTCGTTCTTTTACATCTTTCATTGACGCCATTACTGCTCACCTTCCTTCAAGCTAATTTTTTTGAGTTTGTTTCTGGTTCTTTTTCGAAGGCTTAAAAGTCTTTTCAAAGTCTTTAATTGCGTTATCTAGCTTAGAAGTATCAGGTAATTCACCAGTTTTAGCAATGTGTTTCAACAGATCTGAATGAGAACTGTCAAAATAGCTGAACAGTTTATCCTGGTACTTCAGAATATCACTAACGGCATACTTATCTAAGTAGCCGTGGGTTAAACAATACAAAATCAAGACTTGCTTCTCAACCGGAATCGGTTGATGAAGCGGTTGCTTTAAGACTTCAACGGTTCGAGCTCCACGAGCTAACTTAGCTTGGGTAGCGGCATCTAGATCAGAACCGAATTGAGCAAACGCTGCTAATTCATGGTAAGAAGCTAAATCTAACCGTAAAGTTCCGGCAACTTGCTTCATTGCTTTAATTTGGGCGTTTCCACCAACTCGAGAAACTGAAGTTCCGGCATCAACGGCTGGACGAACACCTTCATAGAATGAATTTGAATCCAAGAAAATTTGTCCATCGGTAATGGAAATTACGTTGGTCGGAATATATGCCGAAATGTCACCGGCTTGAGTTTCAACAATTGGTAAAGCGGTCATCGAACCACCACCCAATTTGTCATTCAATTTTGCAGCTCGTTCCAACAAACGGGAATGGGTGTAGAAAATGTCACCAGGGTAAGCTTCACGGCCAGGCGGACGACGTAAAATCAATGATAGTTCACGGTAAGCATTGGCTTGCTTCGTTAAATCATCATAGATAATCAAAACGTCTTTTCCGTGCTTCATGAATTCTTCACCTATTGCGGCACCGGCATATGGTGCGATGTAAAGCAACGGTGCTGGTTCAGAAGGACCGGCTGACATTACAATCGTATAGTCCATTGCACCGTACTTTTGTAAAGTATTAACACAGGAATGAACGGTTGAATCCTTTTGACCAATCGCGACGTAAATGCAAATTACGTTTTGGTTCTTTTGGTTCAAGATTGTATCAATCGCAATAGATGTTTTACCAGTCTTTCGGTCACCAATAATTAATTCACGTTGACCACGGCCGATCGGAATCAAAGAATCAATCGCTTTAATTCCGGTTTGTAACGGTTGATTAACGGCACCTCGGGCCATAATACCCGGAGCTTTATGTTCAATTGGTCTGGTCTTATCAGTGTTGATTTTGCCCTTACCATCAATCGGTTGACCTAGTGAATTAACAACTCGGCCGACCATCGCATTACCGACCGGAACTTGCATAACCTTTCCGGTTCGTTTAACGGTATCGCCTTCGCGAATGTGGGTAAAATCACCTAAAACAACAATTCCAACGTTATTGCTTTCAAGGTTTTGAACCATTCCGTAGACGCCGTTTTGAAACTTTAGTAATTCACCGGCAAGAGCGTTATTTAGGCCGTGAGCACGAGCAACACCATCACCAACGTAGGTGACAACCCCCGTTTCTTCAACGGAGAGCTTATTTTGATAACCTGATAATTGTTTTTTAATGAGACTACTAATCTCTTCAGGCTTCATGCTCATAAAACAGTTTCACCTCTTAATAAAAACGGTTATTCATTCAACAAAAGCTGACGAACGTTGTTAATTCGCGTTTTGACACTTCCGTCGAAAATCACGTTTGATGACTTAATAATTACGCCACCAATAATTCCTTGATTAATTTTACCGTCAAAAATCACTTGTTTAGCACCAACCCGTTTAGCAAACGCTTGTTTCAGTTGAGATTGCTGTTTAGCATTTAGCTTAATTGCGGTGATTAAATCGGCATGAACAATTTTTTGATCGTGATCGTAAAGGATGATGAACTGCTTAACCAATTCGGTCATTTCGTCCATTCGACCACACTCAAAAACGATCTTAATCAGATTTTTAACGTATTTTGATTCAACGTTATCAATCAAGGGAGCGACTAACTTTTTACGATTAGCTTCCGGAAAACCAATGCTTTTCAGCGCCGTCAACAATTGAGGCGTCGATTCAATAACATCTTTCACGCGAACTAAATCGTTAACACCAGACTTTAATTCATGGTGGGCTTTTAATAAATCAAAAAGCGCTTTTGAATAACGCTTGGCAAACGTTATCTTATCTAGCATTGTGTTTCCCCAACCCTTCGATATAAGAATTAATCAATGCCTTTTGGTCGGCAGGTTTTAATTCTTTTTGAATGATCTTAGAAGCTATCTCAATAGATAAATCAGCCACATCATCTTTGGTCTTTGCCAACGTATCCTGACGTTCTTGCTGAATTGACTTTTGAGCATTCTGTTTCAAAGTCTGAGCATCAGAATTTGCAGAAGTAATGATCTGCTGACGTTGCTTTTGACCGCTAGTTTTAGCATTATCAATAATGCTAGAAGCTTCAGTATGGGAATGATCAAGAGCTTGCTGACGTTGACGAGCCAGCTTTTGAGCCTTTTGGTTCGACTGTTCAGCAGCGTTAATGTTGTTGGTAATGTGATCAGCCCGCTGCTTTAAAACTTTACTTAACGGTTTCCAAGCAACCAGTTTGATTAACCACATCAGGATTAAGAACAGGACGATATAATAAACCATATCGCCAATGTACAAACTCTCGCCTGCGCCGATTGGCAAACCAAATAATAAATGCATCATCATCTATTGACACCTCCTTTTCACACGATCGAAAGTTAAATTACTTATTCATAACAAGTAATGCAACAACGAATGCGATGATTGGCATCGCTTCAACTAGTCCAACACCAATGAACATGTTAGTTCTTAATTGGCCGGATAATTGTGGTTGACGAGCCATACCTTCTAACATCTTACTAATGACGATACCATCACCGACACCACCACCAATAGCGGCACCGGCCATAGCAATTCCAGCAGCAATTGCACCCATGATGAATGTCCTCCTTATAAAAATTAATAAAGCTTTCCGTTAATTATTCATCAAGACTGTGCAGGCAGTTTCTGTGAAATATAAACGGAAGTCAATGTTACAAATACAAAGGCTTGAATACTACCGATAAAGACTGAAAAGCCTTGCCAGATAATTCCAAGCGGAGCCCCGACAATTAGAGTCAAGATCCCGTGAGAAAAGGCAAAGTTACCAATTACTTTTAACAGCATTTCACCGGCATAGATGTTACCAAACAATCGGAGACCTAACGTTAAGAAGTTAGTAAATTCTCCGAAAACACTAATTGGCAACCAAACTTTAAACGGTTGTAAATAAGTATTGCTGAAATACTTCTTGAAGCCAAACCGAATAATCCCGGCGAAGTGAGCCAGCATTAACGACATTAACGCTAGCGTCAAAGTCACCACCGGATCCGACGTTGGACTTTTAACGTAAGTAACCCCGTTCGGCAGAGTTATCTGCAGCAAAAGGCCTAACTGATTGGCAACAAAAATGAAGAAAAATAAGGTAAATGCATATAAGTTAAACTTGTGTGCATCTTTTCCATTAATGGTTCCTTTAACAATTCCGTTAGTAAAATCAGCCATCCATTCAAAAATGTTTTGTTTCATCGTGGTTGGTTTAATCTCTAGATGCCTCGACAAAGCGTAAACCACAAAGAAAACGATTGCAGCCGCTAAAGTTCCAGCAACTAAATTACCAACGTTAAAAGTTAATCCCAGGAACTTAAAGGTGGAAATTTTTTCTCCCAACAATCTCACCTCTTTTCACACAACCGATTCAACAAAGTCCAATTCGTCTAGAAACGAATTTTTCTTCAGCTAATTAATAATATACACCAAATTAATAATTAATGTAATTATTAACTACTAATAAAAAACGGGAACTATTTCGTTCAACAGTTCCCTAAATTCGTGACGACTTCGCCCAAAACTAACCTAATTTGAATAAAATTAATCCGAACTATCATGTCGTCACTTCCTTTAACTCATGTTTATTGTATCACGAACTCGACCGTCACTTAAGTTTAACCTTAACCATTCTGGGGTGACCAGCTAAATCAGGCCTAACCCAAACTGAATCAACCAGCTTCTGGCGACTAAAGATTCGGGTCACCGCACTTCGCTGACGAAAACCGATTTCTAAATAAAGGTCGCCATCGGGCCGCAAATAATCGGCAAAATTTCGAGCGATTCGTTGATACATCTTTAAACCATGATCGGGTGCAAAAAGCGCTAAGTGCGGTTCCCAATGAAAAACGTCACTGTCCATTTCTTTAATCTCATCATAGGCAACGTACGGTGGATTAGCGACTATTACATCATAATGACGTTTGGACAATCCAGCGAACAGGTCGCAACGTTTAAATTTAACTTTAGCATGATGATCTAAAGCGTTTTTTTCAGCAACGTTAAGCGCCGGTTGCGAAATATCACTAGCGGTGATTTGCCAGCGGGGTCGGTTGAGTTTTAACGCAATCGCGATTGCTCCGCTCCCGGTACCGACATCCACCAGCCGTAGAGAGTGCTGATGACAATCATGAAGGATCCAGTCAACCAGCCCCTCGGTTTCTGGACGCGGAATCAAGACGTGTCGATTAACCAGAAAATTATAACCATAAAACGGGGCCGTGCCAATTATATACTGAGGCGGTTCACCAGCTAAATACCGGTTAAGGTCCCTTTTGAACTGCTGAAAAATGGTGGGCGCGACCCGGGTTCGATAATTCATTAGTAAATGAGTTACGTTCCACTTAAGTCGCCGACGGAGCAAATAAGCAGCGACGTTTGCGTCAAGGTGACGTTCATTAATTCGAGAGCGACCCCACTTAATCAACTGAAAATAATTCATCGGGTTAACTTAGCTAACTTTTTAGCTTGGTCGGAAAGAATCAACGCGTCAATAATTTCTTCTAAATTACCGTTCATGACCTGGTCAAGTTTATTAATGGTTAAATTAATTCGGTGATCGGTGACCCGGTTTTGTGGGTAATTATAGGTTCGAATGCGTTCTGCCCGGTCACCAGAACCAACCGCCGATTTTCGTTTCTCATCATATTTAGCGTTTTCTTTATTTTGATAGTAATGATAAACCCGTGATTTCAAGACCTCCATCGCTTTAATCCGGTTTTGCTGCTGGGAACGCTGGTCTTGAATTGACACCACGATCCCGGTTGGCAAGTGAGTCATTCGAACGGCCGACTGAGTTTTATTAACGTGTTGGCCACCGGCACCACTAGCTCGGTAAACGTCGGTCCGGATTTCCTTTGGATTAATGTGGATTTTCAAATTGGGTTCTTCGGGCATTACCCCCACGGTCGCCGTTGAAGTCTGGATCCGACCTGACGATTCGGTCTTCGGAATTCGCTGGACCCGGTGAGCGCCATTTTCAAACTTCAGTTTTGAATAAACGTTCTTGCCGGTAATCATTAAAACAATTTCGTTGAAGCCGCCAACCCCGTTTTCGTTTTTATCAATGATTTGAACTTTCCAGCCTTGTTTTTCAGCATAGCGGGTGTACATATTAAACAAATCGGCAGCGAACAAACCACCTTCATCCCCGCCAGCTGCGGCGTGAATTTCCATAATAATGTTTTTATTATCGTTTGGATCTTTGGGGATCAGCATTAGCTTTAATTTATGAATTGATTTGGCTTGCTTAGGTCTTAACTGATCAATTTCGGCTTTCGCCATTGATTTCATTTCGTTCCCCACGCTCTGGTTCAGTAATTTCTGATCACCGTTAATCGTGTGGGTCAGCTTCTGATAATGCCGATATTCAGTTACTAGGCCCCGCAATTCACCGTCTTCTTTCGATAACTTAGTAAATTTTTGGGAATCCTTAATAATTTGCGGGTCACTAATTAACTCGTTTAGTTCATCATAACGGTCAACTGCAGACTGAAGCTGGTTTAAAATTGCCTTTAATTCTTTTTGCTCTTCATTCATTTTTTCACTTTCTTCAATTAATTAAATCAATTTAATTATAACGAATCTGATTTCTAAAATCAGTTTCCGGTCCTGACTTCAGAACAATCTAAACAAATATGTTATAATTTTCGTTACGATTAATTATTTGATAATTCGAGGTAATCACATTGTCAGTTCGAAGCAAATTTGCAACCTGGGCTGGTAAGTCTTCCTACTGGTTCTTGCACAATTTTATGCATGGCGGCAGCTCACTTCCCGGTAAGTTAACCACCGCAATCGATCCAACGGTTTTAAAATCACTCGGTAAAAATTACCGGGTGATCATCATTACCGGAACGAACGGGAAAACGCTAACCACCGCGATCACCGTCCAAGTCCTGCACCAAAAGTATCGGCAAATCTTAACTAACCCGTCAGGCTCCAACATGGAACAGGGGATCGTCACCACCTTTTTGAAGGCTAAACGACCCAGGGACCAGAAGCCGCTCGCAGTACTCGAAGTTGACGAAGCCAACGTGATTAAAGTTACTAAGTACATTAAGCCCATCGCGTTCGTCCTAACTAACATCTTCAGGGACCAAATGGATCGCTACGGTGAAATTTACACCACTTTCAAGAAAATTATTAACGGGATTAAACTGGCACCGCACGCCACCATCATTGCGAACGGTGACGCCCCGATTTTTCAATCAGTTAGACTGCCAAACCCCATTATTTATTACGGGTTCGCTAACCACAATAACAAGGAAATCATCAAAGCTAAGCCTAATACTGACGGAGTCTTGTGTCCAAGATGTGAACACATCTTACGGTACCACTACATTAGTTACGCCAATTTAGGGGCTTATTTCTGCCCGCACTGCGGCTATTCACGGCCAGAGCTAAAATACGCCCTTGATCAAATCATTCAATTAACCCCGAAATCATCAACCTTCGAAATTGATGGTGAAAAACTAAAGATTGACATTGGTGGCGTTTATAACATCTACAACGCTTTAGCTGCCTACTCGGTCGGCCGGTTTCTCGGAATCACCCCCAAGGAAATTAACCACGCTTTTCACAGTAACGAACACGTCTTCGGTCGACAGGAAGAAATCAACGTCAAGGGTAAACAAGTTACTTTGATTTTGGTTAAAAACCCGGTCGGTCTAAATCAGGTTATTGACATGATTTCCCACGATCCGGGACCGTTCTCGTTCGTCTGGCTATTGAACGCTAACTATGCTGACGGGATTGATACCAGTTGGATCTGGGACGGTGATTTTGAACGGTTACCTAAAATGAACATTAAGGAATTCATTACCGGCGGCGAGCGTTATCGTGACATTACCTACCGACTCAAAATTGCCGGAGTTCCCGAAAGTAAACACGTGGTTGAACCTAATTTAGAAAACGTGGTTAATGATCTGCCCAAAATGCCGACCAAGCGAATTTATATCCTAGCAACTTACACCGCCATGATGCAAGTCAGAAAAGACTTTGCCGAAAAGGGTTACGTGAAAAGAGGAATTTAATCGATGGAGTTCAAATATAGCTTAAGAATTGCCCACCTGTACGGCGATCTGATGAATACCTATGGTGATTATGGGAACGTACTGATTTTACAATATTACGGTCGCAAAATGGACGTTAAAGTCACCTCAAAAGTGGTCAGCCTGGACGAAAGTTTTAAAG
Source organism: uncultured Lactobacillaceae bacterium (assembly GCA_934216625.1). Classification (GTDB taxonomy): domain Bacteria; phylum Bacillota; class Bacilli; order Lactobacillales; family Lactobacillaceae; genus Acetilactobacillus. The sequence goes on along the minus strand of CAKQCC010000003.1, from coordinate 16,433 downwards.
CTAGTGATTACGATCTGGCGGTCTTCGGCGGCGGACAGGATTTTGAACAAAGCATCGTTTCCAAAGACCTGCAAACCAAGAAAAAAGAATTAACTAAATTTATTAACAGCGGGGCCCCGATCATCGCCGTCTGCGGCGGTTATCAAATGCTTGGCAAATACTACGTCGACGCCGCTGGCCAAAAGATGCCCGGAATCGGTGCCATGAATCACTACACTAAGCAGCAACACCACCACCGGTTCATTGGCAATATTGAAATTGAAAATCCGCACACCCACCGGAAATACCACGGTTTCGAAAATCACCAAGGGATTACGTTTCTCGGCAAGGGAGAACGACCACTCGGCAAAGTCATTAAAGGCCACGGTAACAACGGCCAGGACGGAACCGAGGGTGCTCGTTACAAAAATACTTACTGTACTTATTTTCACGGGCCGACTTTGGCGAGAAACCCAATCTTAGCAAAAGACATGTTAATTGAAGCGTTAGAGCGAAAATATCCCCACGCTAATTTATCAAAACAAAAGGCTCTGCAAATTAAGCCATCATATTAATCTTTTCGTTAAATAAAAAGCCCTACTGATTAATTTCAGCAGGACTTTTTTATTTTATTCCGCAACATTATAATTCCGGCTCCGGTGCCACAAAGCTAAACCAGCCGTCGAATTAGCAATATAATAAATATATTTACCAACGTTCGCGAAATTACCTTGAATGATTGCTTTAACCAATTGAATCAAGTTATACGCAACCCAAAACGGCCACTGAACGGTTAACTTCATCGCGTTTAAGAAATTGGCCGTCAGTGATAAACCGAAAATGAGTGAAGTAACTACGTACAACACGTTAATTCGATGAAAGCCAGCGTAATTAATCACAAAACTGATAGTCATGCTGAAAGCAAAGAATAACCCGACTTCTAAAAGTCCTTTAATCCCGGCTAACGGTCGTTTGGCTTTATACCGGTCGCTCCTAATCCAAACCTTAATTGCCCAGGCTTGGATCACAAACGTAATTGGATAAGTAAAGATTGCGCCCTTATTACCTAATAAATAATCAACAATTGCTGACAGAACGATTCCAATTAAACCGATCCAATTTCCTAGATTATTCAGCCGAGCCGTTAGACGATCACTCATTAACGAAATGATGGCACTAACGGCACTGATGACCCCAAACGGAACTAATTTTGACCAGCTACCCCATTGGGTAACCTGCCGCAAAGTTTCAAACAAGTAGCCCGAAAAGTAAGCGGTCAAAACGACGATTAAGACACCAATTAAGTCAAAGAATTTAGATTTAGCAATTTTGGTAAACATCAAAAAGCCTCCTCGGCAATTCGGTCAGCTCTCGTTGAAGCACAGTCTGAATTGTCATTTGTTTTGTTAAGGCAGCCGTAACGGAAGCAACGCTGCCACTCCTGTTTGTTTTGGTAACCCAGCCGTTATTAATGGAACGAAACGCTGGAATTCACTTGAAGATTTTATCATAAAACAAAATCCCGTTAAAAATAATTTGCTTCGTATCTTCAATTTTCGTTAATAAACGTTTCGACGACTTTTTTCCGCCGAAACAGAAATGGAACGTTAGGTCGTTTCGGGTGAATCCGGTTCGATAAGAAAATCAGCGCTCGTTTTCGTTGGGGCTGAATTGCGATTCCGGTTCCCGTGTACCCAGATTGATAAATATAAAAATGTGGTTGCTGACGAACGGCCCAACCATAGGAGCGACCTAACCGACCCTGATAAGTATGATCCCGAAACAATTCCTGGGTCATTTGCGGCGTCAAAACCGTTAAATCACTCTTCGGGTACAAAATTCCCTGGCAAAATTTAATTAAATCACTGATGGTACTAAACAAACCAGCTGATCCACAATCAGGCCCCAGGATCTCGGCTTTCGGATCGTCAGGCGTTCCGCAAAGCAACCCCTTAGAATTAATCTCGGTCGGCACACAACGTGAACGATCCGGATGAAAAGAACTATCACTCATCTTTAACGGTTTCAGGACCATTTCACTAATTAATTGATGAATCGGTTTCCCGGTAATTCGTTTAGCAATCAACCCCAGAAAGATAAAATTAGTGTCACTATAAATCATTTTTCGGTTAAAATTATGGTTAATATGTAACCCAAGCATCGCTTTTAACATCTGATGTGGCGGTAATTGGTTACGGTGAGGAATCCAGCCACTAATCCCGGAAGTGTGAGTCAGCAGGTGCCGAACGGTAACTTGCGGATACCGCCACTCCGGTAAGTATTTACTGATTGAATCAGTGATCTTTAATTTTCGGTCCTGAACCAATCGTAAAATCACCGGAACCGTCCCCACTACTTTAGTTAACGATGCTAAATCATAAATTTGATTATCATGGAGCGGGATTCGGCTCGGAACGGTTTCCTGATTACCAATCAATCCAGATTGGATCTGATGATGGTCAAGAATTGCGTAAGAAATTCCAGGAACAATCCCGTCAGTAACCATTCGGCGTGCTGCACAAATTGTCTTTGAATAATCCATATAATTACCTGGTTTTAAAGCATTGAAAACGTAATGCCGATTCGGTCGGGATCCTGAACAAAAATGAAGTGATTAGCCGGACTGTATTGACAATCAATCTTACTCATTTTCAAATGTTGAGCAAGCTGGCTAATGTCATTAGGGCCAATTAAATGGACGTCAAAGTAGCTTAAACCCAGCGTCTTAAAATTACGCTGATTTAAATTATCAGCCTGTTTCAAAATAAACTGCTGATGATGATCACCCTTAGAAATCAGGACTGCTTGATGTTGACGTGAATCAACCTGACTCAATAAGCCTAATTGGTTTTGATAAAAGTCAAGTGACCGCTTTAAATCATTGACTTGGAGTTTAATCCACCCGAACCGAGTCGTTTCCGGCAGTAAATTCCGTTTAACGTTAAAGTCTTTTAGGTAGTTGCTTAAAGTCACCGGTTTGAATTTCAAATCAAGCCACTTCATTCGTTTAATCACGTCCGAAGTACAGGATTTCGTGGGTGCCACCACATAAATTCGGTTCCCTTCCGGATCCGTTAAGTAAAAACGATTAAAATCGGGGTTAATTTCAATCCGTGGAATTTTAATCCCCAAATTATTAATGTGAACTAAATTTTGCTTCAAGTTTTTACAATTCGGCAAAACCAGCGAAAATGATTTCAGGTTAGGGACCTGTCGATTTTTAGAAGGATTGTCAATTTCTCTTAAGCTAATAAAAATGCGCTTTTGAGAAGGAATTCCTAAATAAGCTTCTTTTTCAGTCCTTCTAATTAAAGATAAGCCGATTACTTTAGTGTAAAAATCAACCATTTGGTTAATATTACTAATTCGAAGTGCAATGAATCTAACTTTAGAGTTTGCAGGTAGGCAATAAGACATCCAAAAATCCCTTCTAATTCATTTCCAGTGTGATCCCAACATCTACTAAATAATTTGGGCAAAAATAAAAGCGCCGTAAAACAACGACGCTTCCACCAACTATTGGGTAAGCTGGGTTCGAACCAGCAAATTCCGGATCCAGGGTCCGGTGCCTTACCAGTTTGGCTATTACCCAATGACCAATATTCATTACAATTATTATATTACGACTTAGAAACTTAATTGTCAACTCATTTTTAAAAATTAGCGTAATTTTTCAATTGACACTAATCTGGTAATTCGGTATACTCTAATCGTAGTTGAATTACTAATTATTGCCCGCTGGTCAAACTGGTTTAAGACGTCGGCCTCTCAAGCCGGAGTTTCGGGTTCGAGCCCCGAGCGGGCTATCGCATAATTTTTACAGCCCTTAGCTTTTGCTAAGGGCTTTTTTAGCAGCTATAAGCTCGACATCCCGCTCGCTTCCATTGCTTCAAAAAATGCTTGCGGGTAATTAAATTCTCGCTTTTCTTTAGCGGATCAAAATAGAAAAAGACACGCCGGTTAAATCCCTCTAATAAGATCACTCGATAACTGTTTAACCAGACAATCACCGGGCGCTGGCAGCGAATTTGGTTCCGAATCCGCCGAACTGATTTATTCGACAGATTTTTAAAACTACCGACTTGATTAACAATCACCCTAAAGAACTGGCTAATCGAGCTATTAGCATTTAAATGGTGAGCATGAATCAAACTAATCACCCGTGAAGCTGGCCGTTTGTAATAACAAAGGATCAAAGTGCAAGCCGCGGCGGAATCAAGTTTATAATATTTTAGCTGCAACGGCGGCAACTTTAATCGACAGTAATTTTTGCGAAAGGCCTTCAATGGAATCCAGCCGCGAAGTCCCTGGTAGTGAAATTTACACCAAAAATGTTTTTTAAAAAACGCGAGTTGGTTAACCAAGATTTCCTGATTAAGGTGCCGATGATTAAATTGTCTAACCGACGGCATTGAAGTTAAATGGAGATAATAGCCGTTGCTCCTGAGTCGACGTTTCAGCTTTAAATAAAACGGACTAATTTTTTCGTTTGCGATTGTTTGCGAACGCAATTATTTCACTCCGGTTTTAAATCAAATTTTTTCAAATTCACTAGTAATTATGATAACATTAAAAATGTAGTTATGGGGTCGTTAAGGATTCGACAAGTATAGGTCGAACCTGAACTGCGCTCCGTAGCATCGCTACGTAAAAAACGTTAGGTTTTTAACCGCAAACAATAATAATTCTGTTGCTTTAGCTGCGTAATTCAATACGCACTTGAGCGATCCATCTGATTTCGACTATGAATTAGAATGGGTTTCATAATTAATAGTCTCACGCTGATAATTCACACCTGAAATTACCAGAAGAGTTCTACCAGGTTAGCTTATCAAGTTAACCTTGGAATGCGGTGTTTTGGTAAGCAAAATTCAAATAGTATCCCTACTGGACGTAGATGTTCGGGTGGCGATATGCTTGGACGCGGGTTCGATTCCCGTCGACTCCATTAAAGAAGGCCTGCATTCGCAGGTTATTTTTTTACCCAAATTTGAATTAGCTTAACTTATTAAATGCTTTAGAGTAAAATGAAGATTATCGACTCACAAAATTAAAAGTAATTAATTAGCACCTTAGTTTAAGAAATAACTTGGAGGCTATTATGAAAACTAGATTTGAACACGCAACGTTAGCAGGAATGCTAATTACGTTGGGAATTGTTTATGGTGACATCGGCACCAGTCCCCTTTACGTAATGAATTCAATTATTGGTGATCAAGGCAGCGTTGACCAAACTTCACCTAACTTTGTAATTGGAACCATTTCGTTAATTTTCTGGACTTTAATGATCATTACCACCATTAAGTACGTGATCATCACCATGAAAGCTGATAATAATAAAGAAGGTGGCATTTTCGCCCTTTACGCTTTAGTTCGTAAGAAGGGCAAGTGGCTAGTGTGGCCAGCGTTAATCGGTGGAGCCGCCCTCTTGGCTGACGGGACTTTAACCCCGGCGGTAACCGTAACTTCCGCAATCGAAGGTCTCAAGGGCCAGCATCTAATCGGGATTACGTTCAGTAATTCCCAAACCAACGTTTTAATCATTACCACCGTAGTCCTAATTATGCTGTTCTTAATCCAGCGTTTTGGAACCGGTGTAATCGGGAAATCATTCGGCCCGGTAATGTTAATCTGGTTCACGTTTTTAGCTGCGATGGGGATCTTAAATTTAACCCATTACCCAGCAATTTTAAAAGCATTTTCACCGATCTACGCTTTTCGGGTGTTATTCAGCCCCGAAAATAAAGTTGGGATCTTTATTTTAGGTAGTATCTTCCTGGCAACCACCGGAGCCGAAGCCCTGTATTCAGATATGGGCCACGTCGGCAAAAAGAACATCTACGCCACCTGGCCATTCGTCTACACGGCCTTAACCTTAAATTACCTGGGTCAAGGGGCTTGGATTATTACCCACGAAAACAGTGCCGCTTTTCACGGTATTAAAGACCTAAACCCGTTTTACGAAATGCTACCGGGAATTGCTCGACCGTTTGCGATTATCATCGCAACCTTAGCCGCAATTATCGCTTCACAAGCTTTAATTACCGGATCATACACCTTAGTCGACGAAGCAATCGGGTTAAAATTCTTACCGCGAATTATCGTTAAACACCCCAGCAACGTTCGGCGACAAATTTACATTGCGACCGTAAACTGGATCTTGTGCGCGGTTACCTTATTCGTGGTGTGGTTCTTCAAGAGCTCTCAACACATGGAAGCTGCTTACGGCTTAGCCATTACCATCACCATGCTAATGACTACCGTTCTGCTGTTCGAATTCTTATCAATGAAGATCAAGCGAACTTTTGCGTTTGGGATCGCCTGTTTCTTCGCAATCATCGAAGCGGTCTTCTTACTCGCTAGCCTCGTAAAATTCGTCCACGGCGGTTACATCACGTTTTTAATCATGATGTCAATCCTATACATTATGATCATCTGGTACTTCGGTAACAAGCGGCGTGATCACTACGAAAACGAAAGTGAGTACGTTTCACTGCTTGACTACCGCGACCAACTCAAGAGCCTCAGCAAAGACAAAAACGTCCCGCTGTACACTTCGAATTTAGTTTACATTACTAACGTCAAGAATCACTACCAGATTAAACGAAGCACCATGTACTCAATTCTGGATAAGGAACCGAAACGGGCCAAAGTTTATTGGTTCGTAACCATCAACGAAACCAACGTTCCTTACGAAAGTAATTACACGGCTGATTTAATCAACACTAAGAACATTGTCGATATTCAGTTATACCTTGGCTTTAGAAAATCACAAAGCATCAGTGTTTACTTGCATCAAATTGTGTATCATCTAATCCAACAAGGCGTTCTTGATAAGCAGGATCAAAAATACTCAACCGTTAAAGGTCGCAAAGTCGGTGATTTTAAATTTGTAATCATCAACGAACGACCGTCTGATTTGGCAATTAACACCGAAATTAGCGAGCTTGACAAGCAGTTAATCAGTGGTCGAATCTTCCTGCAAAACATCACCGCTTCGCCAATTTCCTGGTACGGACTAGAATTTAGTAACGTGGTTGAAGAATCGTCACCGCTGTTCATCACGATGCAACACGATCAGTACCTAGTTCAACGGAAGATTTACCATTCAATTCATTCCAAGAAAGTCAGCAACATCAACGATGCTGAAGTTCAGGAAGAAAGTAATTCAATCGTTAAACAAGGTAATAAATATCGTGGAAAAATTCACGGAAAACGATTCTAACTACTAAAAAAGCCTCTGGAGTTAAATTACTGAACAATTTAGCTTCAGGGGCTTTTTCAATTATTTGAAGTAACTAAACTCTTTAGCATTACCGGCGCCAAAATCGTCGTTAGAATCACGGCGCTGACCACGGTTGAATAAATTCCGACCGAAAGTAAACGACTTTGGTACCCTAATTGGGCAATAATCAACGCTACTTCACCTCGCGAAATCATTCCGGCGCCCACGACCGCCGATTTTCTTAGTGAATAGCGACAAGTTAAAGCGCCAATTCCGGCTCCGAATAGTTTAGTCAAGACCGCCGCAATTACTAAAACAATTAGTAATCCCCAGTTTCGAACGATTCCGGATAAAGTCATGTTCAAGCCGATGCTGATAAAGAAAACGGGGATTGGAATTAAATTACCCAGTGGCAAAATCTGGCGACTAACTGCCGAACGAGCCTTAGTTTGACCAACCGCAATTCCGGCGAAAAACGCCCCGGTAATCGAACTTAAGCCCGTTACTTCAGCTAAAATCGCTAGGCCGAAGCAAACCAATAAGCCTAAAATTGCTTTAATCCTGGCAACTAGCAAATAACCCGTAATTCGAAACAAAATTCGGACTCCGGTTTTAACAAACCACCAGATTAAAATGAAGTACAAAATCTGGCAAAGCGCCGCCGGCCAAATTCCCCAATTTTGAATTGCGGAGCCACTAACGTTTTCGTGCGTAAAGGTCCCGACCAGACTCAACAGGACTACCGAAATCACGTCATCAGCAACCGCGGCACCTAAAATCGTGGTCCCCGCCTGGGTCTTCAGCTGACCCATTTCTTGCAAGACTTCCACTGAAATTGAAACCGAAGTGGCCGAAAAAGTAACCCCTAAGAATAAAGCCTTAGCTAACGACAAATGAATTTGCTCGCCAATTAACGGCATTATAACCATCGGCAGCAAAACTCCGCAGCTGGCAACGATGACGCTTGGTTTCAGGTAGCGCTTCAGTAATTGGAGATTGCTTTCTAACCCCGCAATGAACATCAGTAAAATAACTCCTAAATTAGCTAAGTCGGTCACAAAGGTACTCGGTTGAATCCAATTTAGGAAAGCCGGCCCCAAAACGACTCCGGCAATTAACTGGCCCACAACGGTCGGCAATTCTAGTCTTAAACTTAGCTGGCTCATAATTGTCGTACCGACCAAAACCAACAGTAGAACTATTAAATTTTTCATTTTATCACCTAATTTAACCACAAAAAAAGCGTCAGCCATTTCAAAAACGACTGACGTTAATTTTTTAGCCGATGTGATTTTCTTTTAAAATCATCTTAACTTCTTTTTCCATTTCGGGCGTTCGTTTCCACTCTTGAAAATGCTTAAAATCCTCGTTCGGCATTTTATAATGAGTATTAATATAATGTTCATATTTAGCAACGTGCGGAGTATGGGGAATGTTGATCTGCAAGATCCGAACTTGCTTAATCATTCCTTTATTGGCCGCGATCTCAGCCATCCCGTTCTGAGCCATATTACTAATTTCCATATACTTACTGCCGTCTAAACGCGTAATTTGTTCAATCAGAGTTAAACGTTCGTGACTTTTCAGAGCCATTTTGACCTCCCCCAATCATTTATTAGTGGTTCCGGATCCCACCCGGTTAGTGTGGGTTTGATTATTCGGCACTTTCAAGATCCGGGACGGGTGACCGACACTAGTTGGGTTATTCAAAAAATAATCAAAACCATAGCCGGAAATATTAACTACGCATAAAAGAATAATCAGGATTAAAATCATTACCGTAAGAATTCGGCTTGAAAACGGCATTTTTTCGCTAATTACCGATCCATAAAATAATTTTTTAACTTTCGAACGAATCCGGCGTTCATGAGGATGATGATCTTTAACCTGTTTTGCAATTTGTCGCTGGTAATTGTGAACGTTAAAGTTCTCGCGAATTGACCGCTTCCGATGCTGAAACGCCTTTTTATTCTTCTTCGAAAGTGATTTAAATTTCTTGGTAAAGTGCTGATACTCTTTGGTGACTTTCATGGTCGGGCCAATGTCACGCAAGACCCCATAATTGATCCAAGCCACCCGATCGCATAAAAGCCGGATTTGATGCAGCGAATGACTAACGAAAATAATGGTTTTACCCTGCTTCTTAAAATCGGCAATCTTATCTAAACATTTTTGGTAAAAAGTATCATCACCAACCGACAAGGCTTCATCAATAATTAAAATATCAGGGTTAACGTGAACCGCAATGGAAAAACCAAGCCGGGATCGCATCCCGGTTGAATAACTTTTAACTGGCTGGTCAACAAAATCACCAATATCAGCAAAACTAATAATGTCGTCCATCATGTTATCAATCTGTTTATTCGTTAAACCCTGCATCAACGATTTTAAGCGAATGTTTTCACGACCGGTTAAATTCTTACGCAAGCCGGCACTAATCGCGACGATCGAAGTATCACCACGGACGTCAACGTAGCCCGTAGTTTGCGGAATAATTCCCGAGATAATGTTAGAAATGGTTGATTTTCCAGAACCATTAACCCCAATAATGCCAAGAGTTTCACCGGATGGAATTTCGAACGAGATTCCCATTAGGGCCCAAAAATGAGGAACGTTTTTCGAAAGCGCAAAAAATGATTTCAGTTTCTCCGACTGAGTCTTGAATAAATCATACTCTTTGGTAACGTCTTGCACCTTAATCTTGTAGTCATTAGTCATCTCAATTACTCCTCAAACAAGCTGCTGATCACTTCAAAGCCCGACTCGAAACCCAAAAGACGTGATGATGATCGTTAATCCGGCTCCAGAACGAACGATTTTGAATTGCGATCCGGTCAACTAACAAATGATTTCGGCTGGATTTTAATTTCGACCATGAATAATTGCGTTCGTGATAATTAGAATTAGTAACGTGATTATACAGCCGATAATTACGATAACGAGAACTTAACTTTTTAATTTGATTAACCGCCAAATATTGGGTCGGTCGACTCAAATTCGAACCAACCCAGACCGAGCCAAGTCGGTACCACACCCGATGATTAAGCAGCGCAAACCGGTTACCGCAATAAGAAACTTGCTTCAACCTAGTTTTAACCGTCTTCGCCAGTGAAGCGGTCCCGGGAATGCAACTATAAGCCCGATTTAAATCCAGTTGTTGGGGATTGATTCGATACTTTTCAGAATGATAAACCGGATCAGCGGTCCGGATTGCGTTCGGTAACGTCCAGTATTCATGATGCTGGGATTTACCAAACCGAATGCGGTACCAGGAATAACTATGTTTAAACTTACCAATTAAGTCAACGTAAACCGGGCGACCTACGTAGGCACCTAATCGTCGCCAATTATTAATGGGTCCCCAGTTTAAATGATCATAGATCCGATAATCATAGTAATCCGGCCCTAACGTAACCCGATTATTACTAGCAACTTTGGTATACCTAGGTCGACCATGGCCCCAATTCTGCTTTAACTCTCGATTGAACTTTTTAATGGAGCGCTGATCCAGTAGTCCGTTCAGGTTATATTTTTGAATCAATTCAATTAAATAATTAGTATAATTAGGGTCGGTAGCGTACCTATGACCAAGCGCGGTCGCGGCGTCAACGTAATTATCCGAATTTTCTTTCCAGACCCCGTTATAAATATTGGGGTTGCCAACAACCCCGTTTCGAATCAAATGAGCGTTGTCAACGATTGAATCCAGCGAGGTCGGATACTTCTTAAAAGCACTATTAACGTAGTATTGCTGGCCTTGCTGATTATACTCAACCGTCGGCATCGTCACCGACTGACCATCGTAAGAACCCTTAATTCCGAAATAATTATTATCGTTCTGGGATAAAGAGCTCTGGCCAAAATTACTTTCAAGTGCCGCCTGAGCCATCATTACTGAAGGATACAAATTGTATTGATGCGAAACTTCTACAACGTCCGGAGTCAACCGATTAATAAAATCATTCTGAACAGTTGCTTTAACCGAAGCCACGGGAATCAAACTAATCATAAATCCAAATATCAAAAGGATCTTAACTACCCAGGATGTACAACTGGTTTTCATTTTCTAAAACAATCCTTTAAGTCAGGCTACTTAAAACCGATTTTTGACGCCACGCCGATCAGCATTTAATTCGTTTTGCTGGTCCTTATATTTTTTCCAAGTTGCGTTTCGCTTTGCGCGGATTAACCGATAATTTCGGTTCCGATGCTTTTTAGTGTATTTCATTGATCTCACTTCCTAAAAATTATTATTCAACAGTAACACTTTTTGCTAAGTTCCGAGGCTGATCAACATTTAACCCTTTATTTAAACTGGTGTAATAAGCTAATAATTGAGCCGGAATAATGCTTAGTAGCGGAGTCAGCATTTCGTTAACGTCCGGGATTACAAATGAATCACCAGGCTTAGCTAACGCTTTTCGAACGATCGTAAAAGTCCGGGCACCACGTGATTTAGTTTCATCCAAATTCCCGCGACTCAGACTGGCGGTCTTAGCTTGAGTAATAATCCCGATCACCGGGGTTCCCTTTTCGATTAAAGCAATGGTTCCGTGCTTTAATTCACCAGAAGCAAAGCCTTCCGCTTGTAAGTACGAAATTTCCTTTAGCTTTAGCGACGCTTCAAGGGCTACGTAGTAATCAGTTTGTCGACCGATATAAAACGCGTTATCGGACTTAACAAAATACTTCTTGGAAAGCTGATTAATTCGTTTCCGTTGGTCAATGATCGATTGCATCCCGGTCGCCACTAAACTTAACTGGTGCTTCAAATCAAAAGTTTTAGCGACGTTCAGGTGCTTTAATTCACCAAGTGCTTTTGCTAAAATCGCTTCGACCGCAATTTGGGACGTATAAGCCTTAGTCGAAGCGACAGAAACTTCCGGGCCAGCGTGCAGTAACAACGTATAGTCAGCTTCCCTTGACAAAGTTGAATGGGCAACGTTCGTAATCGTCAAACTAGGGTAATGTTTAGCGCTAACGTTAGAAAGGACTTCGCGACTATCGGCCGTTTCACCACTTTGGGTTAAGAAAATGAAAAACGGCCGCTTCGAATAAATCGGGTCCGCATAAGCAAATTCAGAGGAAACGTGAACTTCGGTCGGGATCCGAACCAAGTGTTCAAATAAGCCTTTACCAACTAATCCGGCGTGATAACTGGTTCCAGCCCCAACGATATAAAGTCGGTCAGCTTGATTCATTTTAGCAAGCAGTTTTGAATCAATCATCGGTTCGCCAACTGGATTCAGATAATGCTTAGTTAACTTTCGCATAATGTTCGGCTGTTCATCAATTTCTTTAAGCATGTAATAAGGATAAGGACCCTTTCCGGTGTCCTTAGCATTCATGTTGACATGAAAAGGCTGCCGATGAACTGGGTTGCCATCGGCATCCTGGATTCGGATTGAATTTGGTCGAACTACCACCATTTCGCCATCTTTAAGTTCTAAGAAATCGTGGGTAACGTTCAACATTGCTAACGAGTCTGAGCAAACCACGTTACATCCTTTGCCGACCCCGATCAGCAACGGGTTTTTATTCTTAGCTAAATATAAAGTATTCGGTTCTTCACGATCCATTAGCAAGAAAGCGTATCCCGAAGAACGACCAACTAACGATAATGTTTTCCGAAACGCCTGTTTAGTGGTCATCCCGTCACGAACTACGAACCGATCTACCAACTGTACCACCACTTCGGTGTCAGTTTGGCTGGTGAATTTAACACCCTGTAAATACTTGTGCTTTAATTCTTTGTAATTCTCAATGACGCCGTTATGAACCAAATAAAAGCGATTATCCTGAGAAAACTGCGGATGCGCATTAGCACGATTCACCACCCCGTTCGTTGCCCAGCGGGTGTGGCCAATTCCAGCCGTTCCTTTAACGTCAGGAGTAATAGCTTTCTTTAAATTGTCAATCGTTCCCTTGCGTTTGATTAAAAAGTCTTTTTTGTTTCGGTTAGTAACGTAAATTCCGGCCGAATCATATCCACGATATTCAAGTTTTTGTAAGCCGTTGACCAAAATGTTAACCGCATTTTGATTACCGGTAACTCCTACGATACCACACATTATACAAACTCCTTTTCATTTTTAACGCTCGATAATTTCAATTAATTAATTTCGAAAATAAACCCGTTTTTAATTATAAAACGCTTCCGGAACCAAACAAAATTTTTAGCCTTTCTTCACCGGTAATTCAACCCGTTCGGTCGCCGGCGTTAAAATTACGTCAACCGTTTTATGATCGCGATCCAGGGCTTCAAGGGCAACCCGGCGATCAACCGAATGTTTAGTAGAATGATTTAAAGATAACTGAGCGATCACCGATTTGATGTGCCTAATCGAACCAGCGGCCCCGGAAACTTTAACCGTCCGAATCGTTTTGACCGGTTTCTCAGCGTGATACCCAGCAGCGATCCTGGAATGATCATATTCGACTTTAACCGGAAAATTAACCGTCTGTCGAGGTTGAACATCAGGATTAATAATTCCGGGAGTAACGTGGGCCTTAATTTCCGAATTCAAGCCACTGACCACCGGGTGAACCCGGTGCCAGCCAACCCCGAAACCGTTTAAATTAGCCAGTACCCGAAAATTCTGGGTATTAACCACCGTTGATACCAAAGCGGTTGGCCCGCTCAAATGAACGGTGACCTTTTCCGGATAATCAGTGACAAAATATTTATTACTATCAACGTTTAGCTGAAGCGGAACCGAAATATCATCTTGTTTAGTCGAACTGAGCCGGGAAACCTGCGATTCACCACCGGAATTAAACGAGGGCGAAAGTTTAGTCTGATTCACGTACACGAAAAGAAGGATGGCCAAGAGCAACGAAAGTAAAGCGTATAACCAATTCTTTTTAAGCCAATTCATGCCTGCCATCCCTTTCCAAACCGGTGTTTCAACCAATCGATCCCTTTCACGATTAAATTATGCGAATCACGGTCAGGATTCAGCAGCTGCTCACGTAGGATCCTCAGATAATCTTTGCGGCTCAGCCGCCGAAGCAGCTCATCATCTTTAGTAATGGAGATTTCACCGGTTTCTTCCGAAATTACGATCGTTAACGCATCCGTAACTTCCGAGATACCAACTGCGGCCCGGTGACGAGTCCCGAGTTCCTTCGGAATTAGATTACTCTGCGATAGCGGTAAATAGGCTGCCGCTACGGCGATCCGGTGGTTTCGAATAATGACCGCCCCGTCATGAAGTGGAGTGTTGGGAATAAACGTGTTAATCAAAAGTGCACTACTGATCCGGGCGTCCAACTTAATTCCGGTTTCAATGTAGTCTTCTAAACCGGTGTCCATCTGAATCGTGATTAGGGCCCCGATCCGCCGACGTGACATGTATTGAATCGCTTTATCAAGGGCCTTAATCGTCTGCTTAACCTGGACAATTCGGTTTTTACCATGACGAAGGTTCGAACCACGACCCAGATGTTCAAGGCCCCGACGAATTTCGGGCTGAAAAATCACGATGATCGCGATGACGCCCCAGTTAATGATTTGGTCCATAAACCAGGAAACCGTGCTTAAACCGGCGTAAACACTGACGATCTTAACGATTGCAATAATGATGATTCCGCGAAATAATTGAACCGCTTTGGTTCCCTTCAGTAAAATAATTATTTCGTAAATAATGAACCAAATTACCAGAATGTCTAATAAACTGCTTAAATGATTAAGCGTTAGCATTTGATTCCAATTAATCCCCATATTCCTCAACCTCAACTATTCTCATCGGTTGGATTTCACCAAATTAATCAAATATAATTATCAATGGTGCTAAATTAACGAAGGTGTAAACTTGTTCAAAAATAAATCAAATCAAATTAGAACGTTTTTCATTATTTGGATGATCTTAATCTGTATCTTTGAAGTCAACGTTCCAACTCATTTTTTAATCCTAAATACGTTTCTCGCTTACGTTCCAATTGAAATTAATTTCTGGATCCAAAAGCCTCAAATCAAACATCGGCAATGGTTCTGGCTTTTCTTCATTATTTGGTTATTGTTTTACCCGAACACTCCGTACTTACTAACCGACCTATTTCATCTTTCGTTACTCAATCCGTACAATCAACAGGGACTAATTCGGCTTTCGATTTCAATGTGGACTAGCTACACTTTCCTAATCATCAGCGCCCTTGGCTGCACACTAATTGGAATGGCGGGCCTTAATCAAATTGCCGGTGTTATTGCTAACCGTTTTTCAGCGGGTCAAGCCTGGTTCCGTAACGCAATCATCATTATCTTAACGATT
The DNA here is from genome assembly GCA_934216625.1 of uncultured Lactobacillaceae bacterium. Lineage (GTDB taxonomy): Bacteria > Bacillota > Bacilli > Lactobacillales > Lactobacillaceae > Acetilactobacillus. The sequence continues at coordinate 959 of CAKQCC010000003.1, read as the reverse complement.
CTGTCCTCGATCGGGGTCTTCATTGGTCGGTTCCTAAGGATCCACACGATTTACCTATTTGCCAATCCCCAATTATTTATTCGGCCGTTAATCAGAATGTGGCGGCCAAAAATGATCGCTTTTGTAGTATTATTCACCCTGGTGCAATTATTCATTAACTGGTTTGTTGATCTAATCACCGACGATCGCCAATGATTCGGACTTCGGTTTGAAGATGAACCCCCGAATTTTTAAAGACTTGATCTTGAACGTGATGAATCACGTTCAAATAATCAGTGGCGGTGGCGTGATTAACGTTAACGATAAACCCCGCGTGAACTTTAGAAACCTGAGCACCACCGGAACGGTAGCCCTGTAACTTAGCGTCGTGAATCAGTTGGCCTGCGTAATGACCTCGGGGCCGTTTAAAGACACTGCCGCACGACGGCCGATCTAACGGCTGTTTGGCAGCCCGCTGGGCATTAAAATTATCCATTCGGGCTTGAATATGATCAGGATTTCCACGGCGCAGTTTAAAAGTCGCGCTTAGAACAATTCCGGGGTGATCCTGAAGCGAACTGTGCCGATAGCTGAAATCGAGTTCATCTCGTGAAAGGACTTTAATTTCACCATCCCGGTTCATGACTTCAGCGGACTGAAGTACCTGACTAGTACTGCCACCGTAAGCGCCGGCGTTCATGAAAACCGCTCCGCCAACGCTGCCCGGAATTCCGGCCGCAAATTCAAGTCCGGATAACGAAAGTCGCCGGGCAGCCACGGAAACCGAAATAATCGGGGCTCCAGCCCCGGCAACCATTATTTGATGACGATTGCGCACCTGATGAAGGCCGGTCAAAATAATGACTAGCCCCCGCAAACCACCGTCACGGATGATTAAATTACTGGCGTTACCGATTACCGTAACCGGCAATTGATGCTGATGAGCCCATCTCACCAGTTCACCGACCTGACTGCTGGTC
>CAKQCC010000002.1 GCA_934216625.1 uncultured Lactobacillaceae bacterium | reverse complement strand
TGCAATCGCGTTACGGAAGTCAATCGTTTGTGCATTATTAGCGTTGGTGTAATCGGCACCGTTACTATTACCAAAATTGGAAATTGAATCACTATTTCCGCTCTGATTATTAGTAGTCATATCACCATTACTGCCGGGCGCAATAATCCCGTTACTAATGGTTAGAGTATTGGTGGAAGGATCCCAACTGGTGTGGGCAAGCTGACCGTTTTGCCACATGTGATTCAACTGATCGGAAGTGGCCTGGCCTGGAATGTCGAGTCGAGCTGGCGTGCTACCGACCATCCCGACTGATAGTCGCTGATCATGAGCCTGGTGCAAGGCTTGCTGAGCTTGGTTAGTCGCCTGGTTGGTTTTTGCTGGCTGGGCCGGAGCTGACGGTTGCCGCCGCATTGACTGATGATCCAGCATCTGGTTCTGCACCAAGCGGCCCGTTAATTGGTGGGCCTGGTGCATGACGGCGGCCGGTGAAGACTGGCGAGCCGGAGCCTGCTTGCTATTATTCAGCGTGTATGTATGTTGACTGGCATTCGTTTTGGGCTGGTTGGTCTGCTGCGGACCGTTATTGACGGCAGCGTGAGCCTGCGCGTGGGCGGCACCGACGCCGAGCATCCCCAGCAACGCGACTGACATGACAACCCATTGTTTCTTAACTTTATGTAACAGTTTCTTATCATTAACTTTAGTAAAACGACTTTTGTTATACATGATCGGCTTCCTTTCCAAACCAGTTCATGTCTATTGTATCTTGATTTGAATTAAAATCAAATCCTAATTACGAAAGCAAAAATAAATAAAAGCACCTTGCTTAAAAATGAACAGGTGCTTTTTTATATTATCATTATTTTCGATAAATCATTTGATTAATGGTTTCAGTTTCAGGTACGGCTTAATCATCGCCACCTGAATCGCGTTCAAGCGCTTACCCTGCCAATATTGCGTCAGGGTCATCCCGATACTGACGGCGTCTTCTGCACAAGTGCGCGCCAGCTGCTGAACCGCGTGACTCTTCCATGATTTCCAGTGACCATTCGCGTCAAAGAAATCTTTTCGGTGCTTCACGGCCATGATTTCCAGCACGTGCCAGCCGACGTGGTTCGTGTCGATCGTCTGGTGCTTGCGGTGGTTCACAATTTTTCGATAACTATCAATGATCGGGTTGGGCGCCGCTTTGATGCGTTCAACCACTGCTTTGCGATCCATGTTGTCACCCTTCTTTAATCAGCAGCGCCAACCAGGAAGCCCATCACTAACAAGATTCCTTCGTTTAAAGAAACCAGCGGGTGATTTTTAGCGATTTCCTGGTCGTGCTGATCCTGACCTAATTTCATCCGTTTCCTGACTAATTGCCGGTACGTATCGTAACCAACGTTGTAGTGACGATTATCGATCAGCTCGTCATCCTTGATGATCCGGCGCCGAGCGTCGTTAACTCCGCGGATAAACCGGCTGGCGTTCTTGAAACCGACCCGGTACGGCAAGATGCCGCCAGAATCATGATCGGCGTTCGTGACGGTTTCGTGAACGTGATCAAGGAAGCCGCGACGGGAACTGAAGTAGCCCTGGTGATAATTCTTGACGTAGCTCTTCGGCCGGTCGAGCAAAACGCTTGAGTTCATCATGCGGCCCGGCACGTAACCTTTGGCACCGTCTTCTAATGCCGAACGTTTTTCAGCCAGCGTGGCGGCCACTGATTTAGCGGCCGCGGCCGCGCTTGAAGCGTGGTTCATGGCGCTGACCACCACTTGTTCGTTGCTGGTGGCCTTGCTGGCGGCCTGGCTGACGGTCTGAACGTGATCACCTAGTGAACCAACGTCGCTTCTGTTGATTAAGCCCTTGTAGTTAACCCGGCTGGCCTGGGTAATCGCGGTCGTCGCGGCGTTACTCACCAAATGATTATTGGCGATGATCGTCTGCAAATCCGACTGAATCAAGTTACTGGCGCTAGCGATTACCGAATTAGCTGAATACTGCTGATTCATCTGGCTCATCATCTGGTCGAAGTGCACGGTCTTCTTTTGCCAAACGCCTACCTGGGCCGCAACCGAACTGGTTACCGCCGCGTTCGAGCTTACGGCCGACACCACTCGTTTCTGGACGCCGTTCGCGACCGACGCCGCCTTTTCGCAGGCGCTCGACGCGTTCGACTGGTTCAGTAAAGCATCACTAGTTGCCGAACTAGCGCTGGCCACGTTGTTAGTGGCTTGACTGACGTCGGCGCTTAACTTGTAAGCGTACGAGGTCACTAACGCGTTATCGGAATTTAGAGTGGCGATAGCTTCGTTCATCACCGAATTGTTCTGGGACGCCATGTTTCGGTTAATCTCGCTGACGTCTTTTTTAACGGTTGCCTTAGCGTGATTATAGGACTGGTAATCCCGGTGGGTCTTTGACGCCACGTCGCCGACCTTGCTTTTCGCGACCAAAGCCTTGATTTTATGACTGTTGATCCGGATGATGTTGATGGCCACGTTCTGGGCCGCCGCGTTAATCGGGTCCAGGTTCGTCGCGATCGACATACTCGGGGCGATCTGGCTACTGAGCTGCCGGATCAGGATTGACAACGACTGAACCGAAGCCGAGTTCTTAATGACCCGGTCGGAAATCGAGTCAATCTGGTGATAATATTGATCAGCGTTCGCGACGGCGTTCGAGGCGTTAACCAGATTGCTGTCGGTACTCTGGCTGCTTAAGCTGACGAAATTACTGTGGTGCTGACTCGCCGAACTCGCCCGTGAATCAACGGACGAATCAGCTTGGCTCGCCGAACTGCTCGCTTGTGAGCCAGAACTGCCGGACGAGTCCGCAATCGCCGAAAAATTATGACGTTTAGCTGACACGAAATAAACATCTTCTTGCTTCTTATGAGAATAAATCAAGCTACGTCAATTATACTATCTTGTTCGTCGCAATTACAAAAATCGCCATGATTCTGTTCATGGCGATCGTTAACGTAATTTATAATAATTAATTTATGCTTTGCGGAACGCTAAGACCGCGTTGTGACCGCCGAAACCGAACGAATTACTGATGGCGGTCGTAATCGGTTTCCGATTGTTTTTCGAATTAACCAACGTAATCTTCGCTTGTGGATCCTGGTGGTAGCAGCCGACGTTGACTGGCATCTGGCCACGGTTCAGGGCATCGATCACGATTACGGCTTCGAGTGCTCCGGCGGCACCCAGGGCGTGACCGGTCATCCCCTTGGTGCTGCTGACTTCCAAGTGATCGTTATCACTGAAGCATTTGGCGATGGCCTGCGCTTCGGCCCCGTCGTTATCACTCGTGGCGGTCCCGTGGGCGTTGACGTAATCCAAGTCACCGGTCTTGATTCCAGCTTCGTCGACGGCCTGTTTCATGGCCCGAATGGCACCTGAGCCGTCCGGACGCGGCGCCGTCAATTTGTAAGCGTCGCTGGTGCTGCCGTAGCCGACGATCTCACCCAGGATGTGGGCACCACGTTTTTGGGCGTGATCCCAGTCTTCCAAGACCAAGGTGCCGGCACCTTCGCCCATTACGAAACCGTTGCGGTCCTTGTCAAACGGCATTGACGCCTTCTTCGGGTCTTTTGAAGTTGATAACGCCGTCAACGCCGCAAAACCGGAAATGCCGATCTTGTTGACGCTGGCTTCGGCACCACCGGTAATCATGTAGGTGGCTTTGCCCTGCTTGATGCGTTCAAAGGCGTCCCCAATCGCGTTGGTACCCGATGAACAAGCCGTGACGATTCCTTCACTCATGTTCCGGGCGTCCAAATTAATCGAGATGTTACCGGCCGCCATGTTAATAATGGCGTCGGGGACGAAGAACGGTGAAACGCGGCGCGGACCCTTGTGATCCATTTTAATGACCTGTTTCTGAATGGTGTCCAAGCCACCGATACCGGAGCCGTAAATCACGCCCACTTGGTTCGGGTCGTAATCGCCCTTTTTCAAACCGGCGTTCTGCATGGCTTCAAAAGCGGAAGTCACCGCAAATTGGGAAAAGCGGTCCATGCGGCGGGCCGTCTTCCGTTTCATATAACGGGTCGGGTCAAAATGATTGACTTCGGCCGCCACCGTCACACCGGTATCACTGGCGTCAAAATGAGTAATGGGCGCAATGCCGGATTTCGAGGCAAAAATCCCGTCCAGGAACGAATGAAGATCGTTACCTAACGGACTGACGGCACCCATGCCAACAACTGCAACACGATGTTCCATAATATTTCCTTTCTATTTCTTAGCTCCGGGAACGATAAACGATAACTCGGCTTCACAAGCCCGCTTAGTACCAACGAACGCTTTGCATTCAACCAAGCCCATGTTCCAATGCTGACGACCCATCTTGACGTCAAAGCGTAAGACGTCACCGGGGCGGACGACCTTTCGGAACTTCGCGTTTTTGATCGATCCCATGTAGGCCGTCATCCCTTTGTACTTCGGCGTCTTCAGGATCAAGATCGAGGCAACCTGCGCCATCGCTTCGATGATCAAGACCCCGGGCATCACTGGATTACCGGGAAAGTGGCCCTGGAAATAATTTTCGTTAATGGTCACGTTTTTGGTGGCTTCAATAAACTTGCCCGGTTCCAATTTATCAACCTTATCAATAAACAGGATCGGGTAACGGTTGGGGATTAATTTCATAATGTCTGTCGTGTTCAAAACGCTCATAAAAACGTCCTTTCTTAATGTACTAAACGAATTTGCGAAGCATCGCGATAATTGAGGTGGCGAACGGCACCCTGCCGATCTCGGATCACGAGCCTGGCTTTCGAATCAATGCCCAAGATCACGCCGGCACCGGAACCGGCAGCAGTTTGAAATTCGACTAACCGGTGCTGCCACAGCATTGACGCTCGATAGGCGGTCAGAATCTGGTGAGCTGAAAAGCCTAACGTTCGCACCAGCTGATCATAGATTCTGGCAATGATGACGTCTTTCGATACTGGTAAACTGTGAAATAAATAACCGGCCCGTGATTGAATCCGACTGGGGAATTTTGTCGGCAGTAAATTAAGCCCAATCCCAATCACGAAGGCTTTAATCACGTTCTGATCATTCACGTTAGTTTCAACCAAAACGCCACCGCATTTCCGGTGATGATAGTAAACATCATTCATCCATTTTAAGCCCAGGTGATCGGGAAGCAGCGGCGAAAGCACTTCCACGATTGCGGTGCCGATCCCGGCCGTCAGCAAGCCAGGATTAGATAAGAAGTAGCGCCGCGCCGGCAGCGTTACCGTCATGTAGATCCCGGAAGCCGGCGAATAAAAAGAATGATCCCGCTGACCATGGCCTTGCGTCTGGCGATCGGCAATTACGACCGCAGGACTGCTGAAGTCCTGCCGTAACGAATAAGTTTGGGTCGAAGCGAGCCGGTCGAAAATTTTAACCAGCGGCCGCGGATGAGTTCGGATCAGGCGCCGAACCCGGTGCGCACGAAATCGATTAAGCATCATAAGCTTCCTTCACAATTACGCCAACGTAATCCGGGGTAACGTTATAGGGAATTAAACGATATTGGTGGCCCTTGCGGAACGCCGTCCTCATCGTCGGCAGCTGAACTCGGACCGTTCGCGCGCCGCCCGACAATCCGGTGCCGATCAGCTTTAGGACCCCTTCTTTAATTGTCCAGAGCTTCAAAGTCAACCGGTTCAAATCATTTTGATTAGCTTGGGCCAAGAAAGCCAGCTCACGGGAAGTAAAGGCCCGGTGAATCCGGTGGTAATCAATTGGCCTGATTTTCTCGGTATCGACCGCCACCGGTCGCGAGTCGGCCACCAAAATCACCTGGGCTTTTGAATTAGTTAAATTAAATTCAAGGGCGTGACTGCGCAAATACGGTTTCCCGAACCGGCCGTGAATAAATAATTTTCCGGAAATTACCTCGGCAAGCGAAACGTGTAACAGTTTAGCCAGCAAACACTTGCCAACTAAATCCTGTCGAGGATGAAACTTAGTGGTATCAACGTGATATTTCCGATAGAGCGGCTGGTAAATCGGGTTATTAATTGAATCGTGAAGAATCTGCATTTAGGTCAGGAGATGAACCCCTTTATCAACGAACAGAACGTCACCGGTCAAGCCGGTTGATAAATCACTCATCAAAAACGCGGCCGTGTTACCGATTTCACTAATCGTGACGCTCTGACCGTCCACGGTGCGGGCTTGTGATTCCTTCAGCAAATTACGGTGATGGCTGATGCCGGTCACTGACAAAGTCTTAACCGCACCGGCTGAAATGGCGTTGGCACGAATATGACTGGGCCCTAAATCACGGGCCAGGTAACGAACGCTGGCTTCTAGGGCAGCTTTCGCCACTCCCATCATGTTGTAATTCGGAATCGCCCGGGTCGCGCCCATGTAGGTCATCGCTAGGACACTGCCGCGTGGGTTCATAATTGGTTTGGCGTAATGGGCCACCGCGATAAACGAATAGGCGCTAATGTCCTGGGCCAAATTGTAGCCGGGCCGCTTGACGTCCAAAACTTTAGAAGTTAAAGTTTCTCGATCGGCATAGGCAATGGCGTGAATGACCCCGTCAATTTTGCCGTACTTCTGGCCGATCTGACTAAAAGCTTGTTTAATGTTCTGATCATCCGAAACGTCGCACTGAATCATGGGCTGGTCATCCCCGACCAATCGCGCTAGATGTTTCTTCGAACGAGCGTTGCGATAAGTATAAATGATTTTGGCACCTTGCTTCATCATGGCGTCAGCACAGCCCCAGGCGATACTGCGGTGGTTGGCAACCCCCATGACGACGATTTGTTTACCATCTAAAATTCCTGACAAAGGTGAATCCCTTTCTAATTAAACTTTCGGAACCGAGCGTGACGCCGACGCAGCAATTCTGCCTTTGGCATCTGGCTTAGGTCACGAATTTCGTCAATCAGCATCCGCTTAAAATGTTTCATCGTTCGCCGATCTTTGACTTCCGGAACGATCCGGTCGATCACGTGTTGCTTGAGCAGAGTCTGAGGCGTTAAGCCCATGACGCTCGCGGCTTCGCGAGCCCGGCTCGAATCTTTCCAGAGGATCGTGGCGAAGCCTTCTGGTGACAGGATCGAATAAACACTGTTCTCAAAGGCCCAGACGGTATCACCGACCGCTAGAGCGATCGCACCGCCGGAACCGCCTTCACCAACGATCACGCTAACGTAAGGGACCGGCAGGTTAAGGCCCTGAATGATGGATTGGGCGATGTTGTAACCCTGGCCGTGGTATTCAGCGTCGACTCCCGGATAAGCACCGGGGGTATTGATCAACGTAACGATCGGCCGGTTAAATTTAGCCGCTTCACGCATCAAGCGCCGGGCTTTTCGGTATCCTGACGGTTCGGCCGAACCAAAGTGCCGTTTCAGGCTTGATTTAGTGTCAAAACCCTTCTGGATCCCGACGATCGTCACGGGACGTTGGTTAATCGTTCCGATGCCGCCGACTACGGCTGGATCATCTTGGTAGGCACGGTCACCATGCAACTCAACAAAATCTTCGGTGATTCCCTGAATCAATTTGTGAACGCTAATCTTTCGTTTACTTCGGGCCGCTAAAACTCGGTCGTAAGCATCTTTAGCTGTTTTCATTTCAATGCCCCCTAGTTCCACTTCAGCATTTTAACTAAAAACGATTTCATCTGCGGACGACGAACAATTTTGTCTAAGAAGCCGTTCTTTAATAACGTTTCAGAACGCTGAAAGTCTTTAGGTGGCACCTGCTGAATCGTCTTTTCGATGACCCGACGACCAGCAAAACCAATTAAAGCGTGCGGTTCACTAACCAAAATGTCACCCTGGGAGGCAAAACTAGCGGTAACACCACCGGTAGTCGGATCACACAGCACGTCAATCAAGAGCAACCCCTTCTGGCTGTGTTCATACACCGCCTGGGAAACTTTGGCCATCTGCATCAACGAACTAATGCCTTCTTGCATCCGGGCACCGCCGGACGCGGTGAACAGGATGACCGGCAGATTCTTCTGGGTACAGTTTTCAAACAGCCGGGTTAATTTCTCACCGGTCGCGGTACCTAAACTGCCCATGATAAAGCGCCAGTCCATCACGCCGATGCCGAACGCGAGGTCACTGATCCGACCGATCCCGGTCAGTACCCCTTCGTCCAAACCGGTAACCCGGCGAACCTGACGAAGTTTCCGCAGGTATTTTTTGTCGCTGGCGAAACGTTTAGGGGCCTTCAAACTTACGTCCATCGGTTTAAATTGATCACAGGTTAATTTGATTCGCTTCGTGGCCCCAATTCGAAAACCGAAGTGGCAATTCGGGCACTCATCGTATTTGCCGAGTTCCCGGCGGTAAAAGGTCTGATGACAGATTGGGCACTTCACCCAGATGTGATCAGGGATCTGGTTCATTCGCTGCTCAAACTTATTTTTGGTCATGCTTACTCATCCAATCTTTCAAAAACGAAGTCTCAATATAACGATTATTGAACCGATCACTCTGGAATCCAGGATCCTGAACTAAATCTAGTAAGAATTGTCGGTTCGTCTTGACCCCGTCAATCTGAAATTCCTTAAGGACCCGGATCATCTTGGCAACCGCTTGTTTCTTGTTCGGCATATGAACGATGATTTTGGCAATCATTGAATCGTAATACGGTGAAATTACGCTGCCTTGTTTAACACCGGAGTCGATCCGAACACCCTTAGTGCCAAACGGGAAGTTCGCTTTAACGATTTTACCGGGTGTTGGCATAAAGTGATTAGCGGGATCTTCGGCGTTAATCCGGCATTCCATGGCGTAGCTATCTAAATGAATGTCTTTCTGGGTAAACGGCAGTGGTAAGCCCTCGGCCACGATGATCTGATCTTTAATCAGCTGGACGTTGGACACTTCTTCGGTAATGGTGTGTTCAACTTGCAAGCGGGCGTTCATTTCCATGAAGTAAAAATGATGATTGTCTTCGTCAAGCAGAAATTCGACGGTTCCGGTATTCGTATAATGAGTGGCCCGAATTGCTTTCGTTACCAAGCTGCCTAAATAGCGACGTTCCTTAGGACTAACTTCTGAACACGGCGTTTCTTCTAAGACTTTCTGGTGCTCACGCTGCAGGGAACAATCCCGTTCCGGAAAGTAAACCACGTGGCCGAAATTATCGGCGATGGCCTGCATTTCAACGTGTTTAGCGTTCTGAATATCCTTTTCCATGTAAATTGCGCCGTTGTTATAATCCAGTTGAGCTTCACGAGTGTCCTGCTGGAACTTTTGGACTAAATCACGATCATTGACGGCCTTGCGAATTCCCTTGCCGCCGCCACCGGCAGTGGCTTTCAGCATCACCGGGTAACCGATCCGGTGAGCCAGATGCAAAGCGTCTTTAACGTTCTTCAAATTACCGTCACTGCCGGGAATCGTCGGGATCCCGACTTTCTTCATTGTGACCTTAGCGTTCGATTTGTCCCCCATCAGATCAATGGCTTTCGAGCTCGGTCCGATAAATTTAACGTGGCAGTCTTCACACAACGCCGCAAATTCGGCGTTTTCACTCAAGAATCCGTAGCCGGGGTGGATTGCGTCGCAGCCGGTCAAAACCGCGGCGTCAATAATGGCACCCATGTTCAAATACGATTGGCTCGGAAACGGACCGCCGATACAAACCGCCTGATCCGCTAAGTGCACGAATAAGCTGTCCCGATCCGCAGTTGAATAAACGGCGACCGCTTTAATTCCCATTTCGTGAAGGGCGCGAATAATTTGAACCGCAATTTCACCGCGGTTAGCGATTAACACTTTTTTAAACAAAAAGAATCATCCTTTACCATTTTATTCAACCGCAAAAATTAAGTCAGCAACGCAAATAACCTGGTGATTTCGCACAACTTTACCACGGCCGATCCCGAAGTTACGAATAATTTTGAGCATCCGGACCGACAAATGAAGGACGTCACCAGGTCGAAATTCATCTTTAAAGACGGCACGTTTAATGCCACCAAAATAGGCGTTTTTACCGCGATAATCGGGCATCGATAGCAACGCGCAGGCACCGGTTTGGGCTAAAGCTTCGATTGCCAGCGGTTTTGGCATCGTTGGGTGAACTTGATTAGCAAAATACCAATCGTTAATGTTCAAGAGCTTAATCGCGTCGGCAGACTGTCCCGGCAAAATGTCGATTACCCGGTCGGTCATCTTAAACGGATAGCGCTGGGGGATGTATTGATCAGCGTCCATTGCTAATCCTTCTTAATCGCAAACACCGGCTGGTGATACTGCACCATTGAACCGTTTTTAACCAGCCGCTTCGTAATTACACCGCCGCACGGTGCTTTGACGTTGTTCAAAACCTTCATTGCTTCGATCTGGCAAACCACGTCACCCTTGCTGACGTGAGTACCGACCTTCGCAAACGCTGGTTTCTTGGGATTCGGCGCAAAATAAACGATCCCGACTAACGGCGCTTTGATCGTGGCGGCCGCCGGTTTAGAAGTCGATTGTGGACGATTGCTCGGCTTAGCGGGACGTGATGACTGAGGTGTCGCGTGATTAACGTGTGACTTAGGCTGAACTACCGAAGTCGACGGGGTTTGGTTTGCAACCGCTCCCGGCCGGTCAAGTTTGCTAAAGTAAATCGACGAATCACCGTTAGCAACCCGAAATTCGTTTAAGTTCGAGTGCTCAAACTTATCCATTAATTTTGAAACATCTTTTTCGTTCATTACTGATTCCTTCTTCTAAATCGTCAGGCCACCGTCTAGAGTAATCACCTGACCAGTAACGTATTGATTATCAATTAGGAATTGCACCGTTTGGGCCACCTCATCGGGAGTGCCGAAGCGGTGCAGCGGAATCCGTTTCTTCCAGCGTTTCGTGACTCGATCACTCAATTTTGCGGTCATTGCGGTTGAAACCATTCCGGGAGCAACCGCGTTACAGCGAATCCCGCGCAACGCGCCTTCGCGAGCCGTGGTTTTGGTCAAGCCCACGATTCCGGCTTTGCTGGCCGAATAATTAGCCTGGCCTAAATTGCCGTGCAAACCAGAAACGCTCGACATGTTAATAATCACGCCCCGCTTTTGCTTGAACATATAACGGAGTGCGGACTTGGTCATGTTAAAAGTTCCCACCAAATTAGTGTTCAGGACCTGACGAAACGACGCTGCTTTCATTAACGGGATTATAGTATCCTGAGTAATTCCAGCATTATTGATTAAAACGTCCAACTGGCCATCTTTTTTAACCACCGTCTTAACCATGCGCCGGGCCGTAGCTTCGTCACTTACGTCACCGGTCAAGATCCCAACGGGTTTCGGAAATTGATCCCGCAATTTCTGGACCTCATCACGATTCAAATGGCGATGGGAATTAATCACGATTTTGGTGTTCGGTCGCTTCGCCAACCGTTTCGCGTCAGCCAAACCAATTCCTTTGGTGGCACCAGTAATTAAAACGACTTGTTTCATATCTAAGCTCCTAAACGATTCAAAGTCTGCTGCAGCGTTTTGACGCTATCGACCCGGTAATTTTTAACTTCTGGCAAGGTTCGATGAGCCAGGTGGCTTAATGTGTGACCAGGACCAACTTCAATTAGCGCATCAAGGTGCATCGGTTTCAGCGCCGCAATATCTTTTGCGAAATGGGTTGGCCTAATTAGTTGCTTAATCAAAGTTGGTTTAATGTTGTCCTTAGTAAACGGCCGTGCCAAAGTGTTGCTCATTACCGTCGTGTCGGGTTGATTAAAGTGCACCGAACTTAAGCGCTGCGCTAATTTATCACTCGCTAGCTGCATTAGTGGCGTGTGGGAAGCCACCGCAACCTTCAGCGGAATCACGATTCGAATCCCGGCCGCTTTCAGTGCTTTTTTAGCGGCCTTAACTCCTGAATGCGTACCACCAATTACCGTTTGACTCGCGGTATTATAGTTAGCCGGGTACACCCCGTCAATTCGGTCACAAATTGATTTAACCCGGTCCGGATCGGCACGCAAGACGGCGGCCATTGCTCCGGGATGCTGAGCACCAGCTTCGTCCATGTAGTGAGAGCGGTCGTGAACCAATTTCAGTCCAGACACAAAAGATAGTGCTTTAGCAGCTACTAAAGCACTATACTCACCTAGACTTAGTCCCACCATTGCTGATGGTTTCGGTAATTTCTGCTGTAAAATCCGGTTGATTCCGTAGCTCATGGTCAAAATGGCGACCTGAGCATTATGAAGATCATCGAAAACTTTGGGATCGGTCAAGTCCAAATTCAGAGTCTGACTGGCGGTATTAATCGTCTGACGATAAAGCGGCTGATCCTGATAAAGATCCTGGCCCATGTTCTTGAACTGACTGCCCTGGCCAGCAAACAGAAAACCTAGTTTCAAAACCTGACTCCTTCCCGATTACTTCTTGCTGTCGACTTTTTTAGCGATGTAATCGATGAATTCCTGAACGGTGCTCATGTCCTGGTTAGTATCAATTTCAATGTCATAAGCATCTTCTAAATCATCGACGATTTCGAAAATATCTAAGCTATCTAAATCCAAGTCTTTCTTAATGTTGGTTTTAGGGGTAATCTTAGACTTATCAACGTCGTCTAATTGGTCAGCAACCACGTCTCTAACTTTACTAAAAATCTTTTTCTTATCTGCCATACTAAATTCCTCCATAAAATTAAAATTTCAAAATTACCGTTCCGACGGTTAATCCACCGCCAAAACCGGTCAGATCAATTCGATCGCCACGTTTGATTTTACCCCCATCGACCAATCTTGACAACAACATTGGTTCACTGGCGGCCACCGTGTTACCGTAGCGATTAATACTAATGGGAAACTTATCAAAGGAAATCTTTAAATGCTTGGCAACGCTCTTAACAATCCGGGCGTTAGCCTGATGTAAAACGAACCACTTAATTTGCTGAGAATTCAAATTAGCTTGTTTCAACGTTTGGCGAATTGATTTCGGCACTTTTCGGATTGCGAAACCGTAAACCGCTCGACCGTCCTGATGACAGAACGGGTCGCTAACTTCCGGGGCGTGATACCGATCGTCATGATAACCAAAGTGACCGGCCGTTAATTTGGAGCTTAACTGACCGTAAGTCGACAGGTTGCTGGCGATGACCCGGCCGGGACCGCGGTTAACGGCCAGGATCCCGCCGGCACCGTCACCAAACAATACCGCAGTGGAGCGGTCGGCCCAGTTAACGTATTTCGTCATCGTTTCACTGCCGATTAAAATCCCGCAAGCGCCCGGCTTCGTCGCCAGTAACGAATTCAGGATTTTAACCCCATAGGCAAAACCAGAGCAGGCCGCGCTAATGTCAAAAGCTGCCGCGTGGTGAGCATGAACTAGTCCCTGCACTTCAGCAGCCGTTGATGGCATCTGATAATCGGGTGACATCGTTGCAACGATAACGTAATCAAGTTGATCGGCATCAACATGAGCCCGGTCAATCAGCTGTTTAGCGACCCGCGTCGCCAGTGAAGTCGTGGTCTCGGTAGTCGCCACGTGACGAGCGTGAATTCCGGTTCGACGACTGATCCAAGCGTCTGAAGTATCCATAATTTTAGCTAGATCGTCGTTAGTAACGATTTTCTTCGGAACTGCCCGTGCGGTCGCCAAAATCGAAAAGCGGCTCATTAATCCAAATTCTCCTTTTATTTAATTAAGTGACTAACCTTATTTTAACCAAAAATCAACGGAAATTGAAATTTGACTTTTTAATTAAACAGGACTAATTATAACAGATTTTCATTGAAACAAAAAAAGGCCAGCTAAAGTAGCTGACTCAAACGAATTCTCGTTTAAAACAAACCAGTAATTTTACCGTTCTTATCAATATCCATATCCAAAGCGGCCGGATGACTAGGTAAGCCGGGCATCGTCAAAACTTTGCCGGTCAAAGCCACGATGAAACCAGCGCCCAGCTTCGGTTCCAGGGCCCGAACGTGAATCAAAAAGTCCTTAGGTGCTCCCAAGCGGTGAGCATCATCAGTTAACGAATACTGGGTTTTGGCAACGCAGACCGGTAAGCGATCCCAGCCGTTAGCCTTTAACTGCTGCAGTTGCTTCTGAGCTTTCGAACTCAGAACCGCTTTTCGACCGCCGTAACATTTCTGGACGATTCGGTTTAGCTTCGTCATCAAATCATCATTGTTCTGATACAAAGGATGAAAAGTCCGCCGCTGGTCACAATCTTGAGCCACGATTTTAGCTAGCTGCTGGGCACCGTGACCGCCCTGGCCCCAAACATCAACGACGGCGGCTTGGGTCTGTAAATCCTTAGTAACGTAATCTTTTAGGGCCCGGACTTCACGATCGGTTCCGGCATCCGGTGCCCCGGCAAACCGGTTGATGGCCACCACGACCGGTTTACCATAACGTTTCATACTGTGAACGTGCTGAGCTAAATTGGCGGCACCCTTCAGAAGTGCTTTGACGTTTTCGTGCGGCAAATCGGCTAGTTTCACTCCACCATTATATTTAAGGGCGCGAACGCTAGCTACGATCACCACGGCGTCCGGAGTTTTGTGAATTTGGGGAGCTACGATATCCATGAATTTTTCGGCACCCAGGTCAGCCCCGAAGCCGGCTTCAGTAACCGTATAGTCAGCGCTATTTAGCGCCGCCTGGGTAGCTAGAATACTGTTGCAGCCGTGCGCAATGTTTGCGAACGGGCCACCGTGAATAAAAGTCGGCGTGTGTTCTAAAGTCTGCACCAAGTTTGGCTTAATGGCGTCCTTTAGGAGTAAAGTTAAAGCTCCGGTTACCCCTAAATCGTTAACGGTCACCGGTTTTTCATCGTAGGTGTAACCAATAATGATCCGACCAATCCGGCGCTTTAAATCGCCCAAGCTTCTGCTTAAGCACAAAATTGCCATTAGCTCACTGGCGGCGGTAATGCTGAAATGATCCTGGCGGGGAACTCCTGAGAAGCGACCGCCGAGGCCAATCACCACGTTTCGCAATTCACGGTCGTTAATGTCTAAGACCCGGGGCCAAACGATTTGACGGGGATCCAGATTTAACTGGTTGCCGTGGTGAACATGGGCATCAATCAATGCCGACAACGTGTCGTGTGCTTCGGTCAGCGCGTCCATGTCACCAGTAAAGTGCAAATTAATGTCCGCCATCGGTTCGACCTGGGCGTAGCCACCACCGGCAGCGCCGCCTTTCATACCCATAACCGGGCCAAGCGAAGGTTCGCGCAGTGCTAGTGCCGCGTTATGATGAAGTTCGTTTAAAGCGTCGGCGAGACCAATCGCAACCGTCGTTTTGCCTTCACCAGCCGGGGTCGGATTAATTGCAGTCATCAAAATTAACTTTCGTTTCGTTCCCTGATCACGAACGGGTAAATCAACTTTGGCTTCGTAATGACCGTAGGGTTCAATTTGATTCTGTCGTAAATTAATTTTTTGCGCAATTTTATTAATTGGTAATAAATGGCAATTTTGTGAAATTTCAATATCAGACTTCATAAAACTTGGAATAGCCTCTTTCAAAAATAACTAGCGACAGTATAACACAAAAGCCGGCGGAAATTCCGCTGGTTCGGTTTACATTGAATTACTCAAGCAGCTTAATTATAATTCGAATTGAACAATTTTTATAAACAATTTGAAGGATGGTTCAATGGCAATTAACGTAAAAGCAACTTATCGAAACTGGTGTCAGCAGCCTGATTTGCCAGTTTATCTAAAACAAGAATTAAAGAGCATGCAGAATCACGATTCTCAAATCAAAGACGCGTTCGGAGCCCGGCTCAATTTTGGGACCGCCGGGATGCGCGGAACCATGGGTGCCGGGTTAAATCGAATTAATATCTATACGGTTCGCCAAGCCACCGAGGGCTTAGCCAGTTATATGGACACCTTAAGTTCCCAAGAAAAAAGCCGTGGCGTTGCCATTAGTTTCGATTCCCGTTATCATTCCAGGGAATTCGCTTACCAGACCGCAATGGTGTTGGGCGCTCACCAGATCCGGAGCTTCGTTTTCGACGATATTCATCCCGTCCCCGAGTGTTCATTCGCCGTCCGTTATTTACACACTTTCGCCGGGGTTATGATTACCGCTAGCCATAACCCCAAGCAATATAACGGCTACAAAATTTACGGTCCGGACGGCGGGCAAATGCCGCCAAAGGCTTCGAGTGTCATTATTAGCCGGGCCAGGAAAGCGAACGACTTATTTAAGATTCCGACCATGCCGGTTCCGGAAATGCGAAGCAAAAAATTGCTGCACATCATCGGTGAAAACGTCGATGAAGCTTATTTAAAAGCGGCTCGATCGGTCAACATCAACCATGATTTGATCCGAAAGATCGGCCCGAAACTCAAATTCGTTTATACCCCGCTCTACGGGACCGGAAAAATCTTGGCCCGACGTGCTTTACAGGAAGCCGGTTTCACCAACTACACGATCGTTCCGCAGCAAGCGATTGCCGATCCGGAATTTCCGGACACTCCGCACCCGAATCCGCAGTATCCGCAGGCTTTTCACATGGCAATTCAATTGGGTCAGAAAATCAACGCTGACGTGTTAATTGCCACCGATCCGGATGCCGACCGCTTGGGAGCCGCCGTTCGTCAGCCCGACGGTGAATATAAGTTATTGACCGGTAACCAGATTGCCAGCATCTTACTAAACTACATCTTAAAAGCTAAACAGAAGGCCGGAACGCTGCCGAAAAACGGCCGGGTGGTTAAGTCCATCGTTTCAACCGAATTGGCAACCCAAATTGCTAATCACTACGGCGTCGAAATGAAAAACGTCTTGACCGGTTTTAAATACATTGGCCAGCAAATTAAAGAATACGAAAAGACCCAACAGCACACTTTCTTGTTCGGGTTCGAAGAAAGCTACGGCTACTTAATCAAACCGTTTGTGCGTGACAAAGACGCCATTCAGTCCACCATGCTATTGGCGGAAGTGGCCGCCTACTACAAGAGCCGCGGGATGACCATGTACGACGGTTTGCAAGCAATTTACCGAAAGTACGGTTACTTTAAAGAATACACCACTTCGAAATTATTCAGCGGGATTAACGCTCATCATGAGATGCAAAACGTTTTGGCTAAATTGAGAAAAGCTCGTTTAACCAGCTTCAATGGTCAAAAAATTGAAAAAGTCCAAGACTTCTTAAGTTCAAAGACCACTCTCGCTAACGGCCAAATCAGTCCGATCAATTTACCGAAATCGAACGTCATGAAGTATTGGTTAGCCGACGGAACTTGGTTAACGGTGCGGCCGAGCGGCACAGAGCCGCGGGTCCGGTTCTACATTGGGACCCGTGACCAAACTAACCAAGCCGTAATTAAGCGCTTAAATAGTTACAAGCGGGCCGTTGCTAACTTAATTCAAAAATTAACTAAATAAATTACGTAGTTTTAGAATCCACCGAATTCGGTGGATTTTTTGTTTACAAGGAGGAACTGACATGAACAATCGTGCTGCCTTTAAGATTGGCCCCGGTCATCATTTAACCAGTGAACAGAGCCGGTTAATTCAACGAATCGAAACGTTTACCCAAAAACACTTGCGTGGCCGAAAAGCCGTTTTCACGATTTACGGTGACGCAGGGACCGGAAAAAGTGTCGTATTAAGTCAGCTTTTTTACAATTTCCAGCAAATGGCTGCCGATGCGAAAAGCCCGTTTTACCGTACTCACAACTTTTTTCTGGTCAATCATCCCGAAATTCTAAAAGTTTACAAGCAAATTGCTGGCACCGAAAGTCACGTCCTAAAGAAAAACTTTAACCGCCCCACTTCGTTTATCAACCAAATGCACAAGCACCATGGTCACGCTGACGTTACGGTGATTGACGAAGCTCATTTATTACTGTCCGAAAGCGATCACTACAATAATTTTTACCAAAATAACCAGCTGGCGGAAATTATCAAATGCTCACAGGTGACGATTCTGGTTTTCGATCGACACCAGGTCCTCCGAACCAAAAGTTTCTGGGATAATCGACGACTTCGGAAAGTCATTAAACCGTACGTTAACGGCAGCTATCATCTGACTCATCAGTTTCGAATGACCGCTAGTGACGGTTTGGTCCACTGGATTAACCAATTCAGCGACGGTCAATTAACGGCGTTTCCGAAAGATTTTGGGTCAAATTACGACTTCCGGATTTTTGCCGACGCCGAAAAGATGCGCCAGGCGATCGTTAGACGTAATCGGGAAGTCGGGCTCTCCAGGATCGTGTCAACTTCTGGTTATCCTTCCACTTTGGATGGCGGTAAACACTACATCCACGAAATTCATGGCTTCAAGATGCCGTGGGATCAATACAATCATACCCAGACGCCGTGGGCCGAACTACCGAACACCATCAACGAAGTCGGCTCCATGTTCACTTGTCAGGGCTTCGATCTAAACTACGTCGGGGTGATTTTGGGCCCGCCGATTTACCTCGAGCCGCATACTAACCAGATTAAAGTTGACTTCACTAAATACACCGATACCGAATCGTTGAAGCACCGCCGCGACGTTAGCGATCCCAAAACGTTTGCCAAAATTAAACAGCAACTGGTCCTAAATTCAGTTAACGTCCTGATGAAGCGCGGGGTCAAGGGCTTATACATTTTTGCGCATGATCCGCTGCTTAGGAGACGATTAATTAATAATTATCAGGAAAACCGATCAAAAAATGCTTGAATCGTGAACAAGTCACTAAATATCCACCAGTCGAAAATTACGGCCGGAAGACGTTATTCGAACTTTTAATAAGAAAATTAATCAATTTCATACCCTAAACAAAAAACGCCGATCCATTTTGAATCGACGTTTTTATTATTTCTTCAAATTCTTTAATTCTTTCGGTCGTCAATCACTTGAACACTACCGTCGATTAAGCCACCGGCGCTCGACAACGTTAATTGACCGAACGAAGGGTCGACATCTAGCTTCAAACCGTTGTCTAAGTAACGAGCCGAATACTTTTTATAACTAACGACCCCCAGCGGACTCTTCAACTGGGCATTATAATCCGGAGTCTTCTCGTTCGGGCGAACCGCCAGAACGTCAAAATCAGTACCAATACTGCACGAACCGACTTTTGAATAAGGGCCAACCCCGTCATTATAGTTAAGTAACAACTTTGCTGGGCCGGAAATCCGTTTCTTAATTTCCTTTTGGGCTGCGGACGTAATTTGAAGCGTATCAATCATATTATTCCTCCTAAATCAACTAAATTAATAATGGTTTCGGCAAGCAACCGACGCCGGTGAAAATAATTTCGACGAGCCGGACGATAACGATAATAGCGATGACTCCAAGCACTCTGGTAATTATAGCGACGCGGGGCGTCAAAATTGGGTGCGCCCTTCGGAATCGGGATTCGTACGTCCTGATCAAGCACGGAACGACCCGTCGCGTAATCAAATTTTACACCGGGCTGGACGTTAAATAAATAAACGTTAAAGTTCAGAGAACGATCGGTTGAAATCGCCTGTAAATGAATTCCGCGGGCCATTAAATCATTCCCCCGGAAAATCGGCTTTGCTTGGAAAATCACCTTTTTATCTCGGTACAAAGCTTCGCGAACTTTACTTTCGTAAATGGTTTGCAGCTTTTGATTGCTAAAGGCTGTCTGGGTAAAAAGATTCTTAGGGTTATTCTGGTCGCCACTCGGGTTCTGGGGACGGTAATCACCGTCCGAATCAATTCCCTTCGATAAACTATAAGCAATCAAATGGCCCCGGTTCAAGATTGGCTGGTTAGCGACCATTTTTTGGTGCCAGCCACTCGGGTAAACGTACTGGCGCTGCCTCAGCGAATCGTTTGCGACGTTCTCCCGATCCAAATCACCAACGTTACCGGATGAAGTCCGGTTCAAGCGGTCTAAATTAGCGTAATGAACCCGGTCGGAGTGCCACGAATCGGGATTCAAAGTACTGCGATCGTGATTAACCTTAACGATCGCCGAATGACCGGATTGATAATTTAGCTTAGCCAAACCTTGATCATTAGCTGATTGATCGTGAAAGCATCCCGAAAGACTAAACGCTAAGCACAGCATTGCCAAAAAAGCCCAGATTTTTTTCATAAGATCGCACGATTCAAGATCAGAACCGTACTCCTGCCACCCTTCCTTTAATCAGTCGTTAACGTTACGCATAATCGTTTCAATTTCTAGCAACTGGCTTTTCATTCCTAAACTTTCCCGAAAGTGGCCCAGCTTTTCCGAGTTAACGATCACCCGGTGAGTCGGGATCAAAATCAAAACCGGATTCAAGCGAACCGCGCTAACGACTTGAGTCTGACTAACGTGTAAACGGTGAGCTAGCTGATCAACAGTCCTGACTTCACCATAGGGAATCCGGCGAACCAAGCGCCACACTCGACGGTCAACTTGAGTCCCAATTCCGTTCAAATCTAGATCGAGGTGGCCACGGCCGGAATCACCCTCTAAATATCTAGACAAAAAACGTTGATAAGGGGCCGTAATTAAAGCCTGGTACTTAAATTCAAAAGCCTGATGACGATAATAATCATAAATTTGTGAAATTCCCCGTTTAGGATTAGAAATAAACTTAATTCCACGCTGGGTTGTGACCAAAAACATTCGGGAATTATTGAATTCGACAGTATTCCAATATACCCTTTCCACTAACAAACACCTTTACTTAAAAAGACGTTCCACAATTAATTACGGAATATCCGTTAATTTTAACTAAATTATTTGAAAATTGTCCTGGCAATTAAACTTACGTAAGCTTGATTGCCCTTTGGATTCGGGTGAACGTGATCACTCCAGAAATAATCACCGTGGTGCTGACTTAACCGATACCAGTCAATCACGTGGAGTTGCCGGTGCCGACGCGCCATTTTCTTAATGTTACGGTTCACCGAATTCTGGTAAGGTTTGGTTGGAACGTGGGTCGTAATCCAAAAGACACTGCGGTGCGGCCCGGCAATCCTCAGGACCTGATTAATTTGCCCAGTCGTCAGCGGAGCGTTGGTCCCGATGTTAATCAAAATATTCTTTTGTAATTCGTGTCGAGCCTTGATTTGCTGTAAAACGTTAACCGCTTGTGACAGTTGACCACCAACTTTCGCTTTTACATAGGTATTCTTAAAAATCTGACGAAGGTCCTGGGAACTATCAACCATCACCGAGTCACCAACTGCGGTCATCGGGAAACTCTTGGCCGATAAAACCTGGTACTTATTCAAATGGTACCGATTCGCCAAAGACTTTTGTGACTTGTTTAGCGGTCGATGAAGTTGTTGCCGAATCGCTAACGGTGGCAATTTACGAGCATGACGCTGACGTTGGAGTAAACGATGCTCGCCATTTTTCAACAAACTTTGGTTATTAGCAATCCGGCGCTGGAGTTGACTTTTAGCCTGGTGATTAGGTGCTTGAACGGCACCGACTCCGCAAATCAGGAAAACTGCGGCAACTGGAATCATCAGTAATCGTTTGAGCAAACCAGCTAACGAATCGTTTTTTAGAAACCGGTGCCGAAAGTCAGAGAATAAATTACGGTAACGATAGTGACGAAGCGGTTCTTCAAGCCAGCGGTAAGAAGCTTCACTAATCAAACCGATCATTACCATTTCAACCAAAGCGTTAACGACCGGATGCAAAGCCTGATCAGTCACTTTGGATTCGTAAAAAATCATGACCGGAAATTGATAGAGATAGATCCCGTAACTTCGGGTCCCTAGCCAATGAAAAACGGGATTCGTCATCAGTCGGTTCCAGTCCGCATTCGGGTCAACGATCGTCAGCAAAAAGACGGTTGACTCAATCGTTACCATCAACATTCCGCCACGATAAGTAAACGCACTTTGACCGGCCATCGTGAATCCGGAAACGATCAATCCCAGCAACATCACGCCGCCAATTACGTCAAGCCAGATTCGCGTAACGACTTTAGCGTGACGGCGAAAAGAATCAGCCGGGCAGGCGTAAGCTAACGCAACCCCCGCCAGGATCGAAAACATCCGGGTGTCGGTTCCGTAATAAACTCGGTTAATGTTACTGGTGCTGGCGTAAATTATCGACATGTACCAAGCACCCAACAAAGTCAGAAGAGTAAATAATCCTGCTAAGATTTTTCGGTGTTTTCGGAACAAAAGCACGAGGCCGATCATCACCACCGGCCAAAATAAATAATATTGACCATCAATTGACAACGTCCACAAGTGAATAAACGGTGATTCACCCTGAAAGCGATCGAAATAGCTTTGGCCATGGGCAATTTCCCACCAATTATACACATACAGTAAATTGGTCCAGATCACCGAACGCAAATGCACCAATAAGCTGCGCTGAAAAATCGTAATGTAGGCCCCAGAACCAATCACGGTCGCAACCAGTGCTGGATACAAACGCTTAATCCGGCGGGCGTAAAACGACTTTAAATTAATTCGACCGGTCTGGTGCCATTCTTTCATTAGCAAATCGGTAATTAAATATCCGGAAATGACGAAAAAGATTGGAACTCCCATGTAGCCGCCCTTTAAATCAAACGGTAACAAATGGTAGACAATTACCCCGATTACTGCTAAAGCACGCAGCCCATCAATACCAGTAATGTAACGACTATTTTTTAAGCGTGGCTTCTTATGAACGTGAATCAAATTACTCTTCCTTTATCTTAGCCACCATTAGCTAAAATTATAAGATTATTCGATTTATATTGTACTCTACCGAAGCCGCTGGCTCAATTATGGCAAACAAAAAAGACCCGCCGCAAATTCACGACGAGTCAACTTTTTAATTAAATTTTATAACTATTATAAATTAGCTGGCCGAGCGTAGCCAACCGCGTGCCACCAAGGAGCACTGACTTTTTCAACCACGACTCCCCGGTTCTGGGCATCAATCATTCGGCCACTGCCAACGTACATCCCAACGTGTGAGATTGCTCGACGGCTAGCACCAAAGAACACTAAATCACCGGAGCGGCGACGAGCTCGGCTAACGTGACGAGCGGAATTATACTGAGCTTGAGCAGTTCGCGGTAATTGCTTGTTAATACCATGGCGATAAATATAACGGGTAAAACCAGAGCAGTCAAAATGTTTAGGACCGGTAGCTCCGTAAGCATAAGCATCACCCAATTTGGATTTAGCAATGTGATAAATCCGGTGATACTGACTGGATTGAGCAACCTGCTGACTACCCTGGGCATCAAAAGCAGCTGCGTGAATATGAACCGGGCTTGCGATAAACAGCATCGTCATCGCAACTCCCAACGTTAAAATTAAAATTAAACTTTTAACCATACTTTTGCTTTGATTCATATTCAAACAGATCTCCTTAAGATTCTAAAATTAGATTTCGACGAATGAACGGTTCGTTTCATCAATCGACATTTAATATCTTAAAAGAGAAATGCTACTGAGCGACTACAAGAAGATTGCAAAAATGTTAAAGAATCACAATTTTTGAAACATTTCATTAACATAATTAGCTGAAAGCCCGTCACGACTAGATTGAGATTCAGCTCAAAATCGGTTATATTTATTAACGAAGAAGTGAAAAAAATGAATTTTTATTCTTACGGATATTTAACTCATAATTCAAGCATTTTAAATGACGTGCTGATTTGGGTTGGGATCATTATTGGATTAACGATCCTGGTCTTCGGGATCAAATACGTTCGCAACCGAACCAACCTAAAGTACCGGAACGTCCTGATCACTCTGCTGTTATTCGCCACCCTCATCATCTGCCTAGAAGTTGGCCGAATCCAAAATCAGCAGTCGACTAAGGACCAAATCGGCCAAACCGCCCAGATCATGCGAAACGTCAGTCACAGCAAACACGTTCCGTTATCCAAAGTTTACACCAGTTCAACATCGTTAAATAACGGGATGACGATTCAAGCCGGCCGGCGTTATTATCAAGTCAATGTTAACAGCGCCAACAGCACTTACCACTTATCACCCACTAAACCGATCAATCGGCAAAATAAATACATTTCTAAAAACCGGGGCATCAACCTGAACTTCAGCAACGGTGAATACTTAAACATCGCGCTTAAGCTAATCATCGGCTTCGTGATGCTGGTCGTGCAGATCAACCTTGCTGGAAAGGGAAATTTGGCTCCAACCAACGCGATCGATCAGCTCCAAAATTACGTCTTAGGCGGAATCGTTGGCGGAATTATTTACAATCAAGCCATCACGGTCCTGCAGTTTATTATCGTAATCTTAATTTGGTCAATCATCATCTTTGGCAGCCGAATTTTAATTACCCAAAGTGATTTCTTTAAGGAATTGTTGAACGGCAGCCCTAAGATCGTGATCAACCACGGCCGGATCAACGTCGATACGGCACTTCGGAGCGGACTGTCAGCCAGTGATTTGGTCTTCAAGCTCAGGAACGCCGGCGTCAACGATTTTCAAGGCGTTAAACGGGTGGTCATAGAACAAAACGGTCAATTAAGCATTGAAGGTTATCACGATTCTTCAATCAACTACCCAATTATTACCGACGGCAGCGTTGATGAGGACGCCCTAAAGCAAATTCACAAAAATCGAAAGTGGCTGCTCAATTTACTTAAACTTAAAAAGCAACAGATCAAGAGTGTTTATCTGGGTCAAATCGTCGACGGTCAATTGGTATTAACCCTTTATCCGCAACATGAACATAAATTATTACCGTTTTTACCCAACCACAAAATTAATCTCAAGCAGTTCAAAGCTAAATTTACCCATCATTTTAATTAAAAAAGAACCAGTTGCTGATTTTTAGTCAGTAGCTGGTTTTTATTTTTAGTAAAATTTGGAACGACGAAACCGATGATCCAAGAACAGAAACGCGAAGCTAATGATTAAGCCCTTAATTAAATTAAACGGGACGACCGTCAGCCAAATCAACTTCGCAATTGAGAAATGAAACGTCAAGCCAACTAGCCGGAAATACAGCGGGATCGTTAACCAATTGGCAATCACCATCGTAAACGTCAAGCCGCAAACCATGGTTAAAATCAGAACGATTTTTCGAAGCCAGGTTGGTCGCCGGTGCAGCCAGTCAATCAAGCAATTAACGATTAACAGCATCGTGATTGACGCAACCAGCCAGACAAAGCTGCCCAGTAATTCGGGCGGTGAGAAACCGGCGATGATTAACCGCAGCAATGTGCTTAAACCCGCGGTCAAAATCCCGCCGCCGATTCCTAAAATCACCGTACCAATCAAAATTGGCAACACGCCAAAATCAAGCTTCAGGTAAGGTGCAATCGGCAAAATTGGGACCGCTAAAAAAGTCAGCAGGTAAGAAATGGCTGCTAAAATTGCGATTTCAATTAATTTGGTTAGACGCTCATTCACCGACATTATTTAAAAAGTTTAAACCGGCGCTGGTCGGGCAAAAACGATTTGGATCCGGCAGGCGCTTTAATCGAACCAATCACCATTTCAGCTCGTAATCGCCAGTCAGCGGGAGTCGCAAACAACTTAGCAATTTGCTGATCGATCAGCGGGTTATAATGCTGCAAATTAGCGCCAACGTGATTTTCAGCTAGGCCGGTCCAGACGGCGTACTGAGCATTTCCCTGGGCTTGTTCTGACCAGTCCGCAAAATTAGCGGCGTAGGTCGGAAACTTCTGTTTAAAATCGGCGACCACCTTGGTATCGGTAAAGAATAGGACCGTAGCAAAGGCGTTTTTAAAGCCCTTAATTTTCTTAGCCGGACCGTTCTGGTAGCGAACTGCCCCGATCTTATTCTTCAAAGCATCGCCCACGATCTGCCAAACCCGGTCGTGATAACGGTTAAAAGCCATCACCACCCGGGTCGTCTGGTTGTTAAACGGTGAAGGGGTCCACTTAACGGTTTGCTTAATAAAATCAGCTAACTGATCCGGAGTTGCTTTAACGTCACGACCCAGGGCGTAAATTGAACGGCGCTGCTTTTCCAACTTTAATAATTCAGTTCTCATTTAATCACCCTATTTTTTAATAATCTTAAGCATTTTATCAGTCGGCATTCGTTTCGGGTTAATCTGGTTAATCGGGTCGTTCGGGTCCCGGTAGCCTAAGCCGATTCCTAAAATTAATTTCCTGGAACTTGGGATCCGCAGGAATTTCCGAACGTGATCCGGGTACTTAACGAATTCAAAGGCAGGAAGTGAACTAATTCCCTGGTCATAAGCCGACAGCATAATGGTTTGGGCCAGCAAGCCAACGTCGACCAACGAATACTGAGCGTAATGAGCTGGCAACGTTAGATAAACCACCGCCGGAGCGTTAAACAAATTATCCTTATGCTGATTAATCATCTGGTTCGCATGAGCACCAAATTTTTTAAAATTGAAGTTAATCTTTGCCTTCATGTTTTTTTGAGACTGCAAATCCCAATCCCGAATCGGTGAATACGCAACGTCCGACTTAGTATGCAGGTTAGGATCATCATTAATGCTGCGGTGAACTTTTCGCATTCGGTCCAAGACTTGACCTTTTGCAACGTACAACCGACTTTCCTGGGCATTGATCCAAGACGGTGCCTTCTGGGCGACCTGAATAATTCTTTTGATTTGGCGATCGGAAAGGGCCCAGTCTAAATATTGGCGAGTCGCGGTTCTTTTCAAAATTGCCTTTTTAACGTCCATAAAATTACCTCATCTCCTAATAATCTAATTTCAACTTAACGTTTCGCTAAAAATTTCGCAAACAAATTGACTTTTGAAATTATCAATGCAAGAATGAAACTGGTTATAATCCATTTTGATTAGGAGATGAATCACATGATTGGTACGATCAAAAAATTCTTAACAATCATTAGTTATATCGTTTGGTTAGGCATTGGCGTAGCTTTAATCGCTGCGATTGGTAAGTCTTCATTACCAAGCCAGTTCAGTACTACCGCAATCGTAGTACTTCTCTTCCTGATCACTTATCTACCAATTAAGTGGTTTGACTTTAGCAACTTCAAGAAATTCGGCAACTTTAATCGGTTCCACCGCATGAAGTTACAACATTAATCACTACTAATCCTAGTCTAAAGCCGGTTTTTCCGGCTTTTAATTTTGTCTAAATTCGCACGTAAACGTGGTTAGCCGAATTGCGCTTCGGTCATTAATTTAGTCAGATCCAATCAAAATGATTAATAATTTTCGTAAGGATAAGTGTGATACAATAAATTTATCCTACTAATGATTCGTTCAAATTAATTGAACAGGAGGTTTCCCAGATGTGGGATTTAATTAAAACCAATTTTAGTCAGCGGCGAAAACTCCTATATTTTTTTAACGCCGTAATTATTTTATACTTATTAGGCGTCAGCCTGGGTAGTCGCTTTGCCCAGCTGCTACCAACCGAAGATTTTTTACCTAAACTCGGCACCGCTTCGGACATCGTAGTCTTGATGAGTATCATTTTAGCAGCCATGTCGTTCGCAAGTCGATCGGCAAAAAGTCAAATTAGTCAAGCATCCCAAGAAGGATCCTCACGACTGGATCTGTTCTGGAGTAAAATCATTACGCTGATTATTCAATACGTCGACCTAATCATCATTGATGCTGGGTTTGCCTTTATCTTTCAAGCTTTGATTTTCAAAGGAAAGTACGACAATTTTCACTCCATTTATATCATGGCCATCGCGGTTTGTGCCAACGCACTCTACGTCTTTTTGCTGGGTTCGGTTACCATCCTATTCAGTACTTTTGCCAAAAGTGCCGAAGGAGCGCTAGTGGCCGGGCTAGGCTTTCGATACCTTGGCACCATCATCGCCGGTGGATTCATGATTCTACTCTATCACCATCGCTGGCTAAAATGGAACCCGTTTAACTGCCTATTCGTGGGCGGCTCGGAAGGTCAGATTACCGACCCGATGTATCACGCCATGACTAAAATGACGATGCCGGACGTAATCCTAAGCGCAATTGTTTATAGCCTAATCTACCTATTCTTCGCCTACTTAATTTTCGAACGCTCGAACCAAAAATTTAATTTCAATCACAAATAATGGGAAGCATTAATCGTGAAAAAGAAATCAGAATCACCGTTGCAAAAGCAAGCTACCAAAAGATTCCTGAATCAGATCACTGGATTAAACTCCGATCTTGATAACGATTCGAAATCAGGCTCCGGATTTACGAAATTTATTCAAAGAATTAAACAATTTTTATAAATTATTATTAACCTAAACGGTCCTGCTAATTGCAGAACCGCTTTTTGTTTTTCCTTGACCTGATCGTTAATTTAAGATAATATAGGCGGTGTTAAGGGAGAATGAACAAATGTACAGTAGTAATAAACATAAGCATTTAAAACGAAAATTGGAGCCTCGTCACATTCAAATGATCGCGCTTGGCGGCACGATCGGGGTCGGTCTGTTCATGGGATCGGCTTCCACCATCAAGTGGACCGGGCCCAGCGTCTTAATTGCTTACGGGATTTCGGGAATTTTTCTGTACTTAATCATGCGAGCGTTAGGTGAAATGTTGTACGTTCACCCGGTCGAAAGCTCGTTCGCGCGGTTCGCGAACGTGTACATTCACCCGCTCTTCGGTTACTTAACCGCCTGGGCTAACATTTTCCAATACGTCGTGGTCGGCATGAGTGAAGTAATCGCGATCGGTACTTATATGCATTTCTGGTGGCCAAATTTACCGAACTGGCTGCCGGGACTAATCGCGATCCTCTTCCTGTGTATCGCCAATCTGACGTCGGTCGGGGCGTTCGGTGAACTCGAATACTGGTTTGCACTAATCAAAGTGGTGACGATTGTTTTAATGATCGCCGCTGGATTAGGTTTAATCATTTTCGGGTTCGGCAACGGAATGCACCCAATCGGGATCAGCAACATTTGGACTCACGGTTTCTTCACCGGCGGGATCAAAGGTTTCTTCTTCGCGTTAGCGGTCGTGCTAGCTTCCTACCAAGGTATCGGCTTAATTGGGGTTGCCGCCGGTGAAGCCCAGAACCCGCGGCAGACTTTGGTTAAAGCAGTACGCTCGACTGTCGCCCGAATTTTAATTTTTTACATCGGCGCGATTTTCGTCATCATCAGCATTTACCCATGGAATCAACTTAACGACATCGGTTCACCATTCGTTCAGACGTTCGCTAAAATTGGAATTACCACCGCCGCCAGCATCATCAATTTTGTCGTAATTACGGCCGCGTTGTCCGGAACTAACTCCGGAATTTACAGTGCCAGCCGAAACTTGTACCTGCTGGCCCAGAAGAAGAAACTACCGCGCTCAATCATGAAGCTTAACCAGCGCGGGGTCCCCTACATTTCAGTAATCATTATTTCAATCGGGATTTTGATCGGGGTCGTGCTAAACGTCATCCTACCGATCTTCTTCAAGGGCGCGAACGAAGTCTTCGTGATGGTTTACAGTTCAAGCGTACTGCCCGGGATGATCCCGTGGTTCGTAATCCTGATTAGCCAGCTCAAATTTAGGAAACGTTACGGTGACAAGATTAAAAATCACCCGTTCAGAATGCCGCTGTCACCGTATTCTAATTACGTCACGATCGCGTTTTTGGTTGCGACCATCATCTTCATGTTCATGAACCGTGACATGCGGGTCCCGTTAATCATCGGGATCGTCTTCTTAATCGTCATGACGATCATTTACTTTGCTAAATACGGTAGAAATCCAGAAACTAAATCAGAATAAATTTAGAGTAATTAACCACCAGTCTTTAAGTTAAAGTTGGTGGCTTTTGTTTTGTTGACATGAATCAACCGAATCCCTATAATTAAGTTTATATAAGTAAGGAGGTCTTTTAATTGAACGTTGTTCTAAATCGTTTCGTTTTAATTAAATTTAGGCCGCCCGAACTGGCTTCTAATTTAAATCTAGCTTAATCTTATTACGATTTTGCGTAACCATTTTTAATTTAAGCCCGGTTTTAAATTAGGAAGCTGTTTTATCAATGAAACTTTGGCACACAATTAACCGAAAAGCGGATCCACGAATTTATCAAAAAAAGGATTCGCACCTAAACAAGACATTAACCACTAAAGATTTATTAGCACTAGGGATTGGAACGCTAATTTCAATCTCCATTTTTACATTACCCGGAATTGTGGCTGCTGAACATACCGGTCCCGCGGTCGCAATTTCTTTTATTATCGACGCGATTGCTGCCGGCCTAGTCGCCATGAACTATTCCGAGATGGCTTCATCAATGCCGTTTACCGGGGCCGGATATTCTTGGATCAACGTCCTGTTCGGTCACTTCTGGGGCTGGATCGTCGGTTGGGCCCTGTTAGCTGAGTTCTTTATTTCGATTGCCTTCCAAGCTTCCGGAATTTCCAACAACTTGCGAGGATTATTAAGCTCGGTTGGGCTAACCATCCCCAAATCGTTAGCGAACCCGATTGGCGTCAAAGGCGGTTACGTAGACATTATCGCACTAATCGTCATCGCGCTGGTGGCGTGGTTAGTTTCTCGCGGTGATACCCAAACCAGTAAAGTTGAGAACGCGTTAGTAATCTTAAAAGTGCTAGCGGTCGTCATCTTCGTACTGGTCGGGGCCAGTGCCCTTCACTCCACTAATTATCACCCGTTCATTCCAGCACACCGAATTGGAACCACGTTCGGTGGCTGGCAAGGTATTTACGCCGGGACATCGATGCTGTTTATTTCGTACACCGGTTTCGGGACCGTCGCAGCGAATGCGGGTGAGGCTCGAAATCCAAAGAAATCAGTGCCGTTTGCCATTACCGGTGCGATTACCGCAGCCGCAATCATGTTCATCGCGGTTTCGCTAGTGCTAGTCGGGATGTTTAAATACACCGATTACGCGAACAACGCCGAGCCAGTCGGTTGGGCTTTGCGAGCGATCCACTGCGTATTAGTTGCCGACTTCGTCCAAGGCATTGCGGTACTCGGAATGTTTACCGCGTTAATTAGTTTTATCCTGGCAAGTTCACGGCTGTTATATTCATTCGGCCGGGACGGCATGGTGCCTTCCTACTTCGGTAAAATTAATCGTCACCGGTTGCCAAACAACGCTTTACTAACCGTCACGATCGGCAGCATCATTTTGGGGGCGTTGTTATCATTTCAGACTTTGTCACAAGTGATTTCAGCCGGAACCCTAGTGGCGTTCATGATTGTATCACTCGGAGTTTATGCTTTGCGTAAACGAGAAGGCAATGATTTACCCGACCCCAGCTTTAAAGTTCCGTTCTATCCGTTCGAGCCAGCCGTTGCGTTTTTGGTCACGCTGATCGTCTTTTTTGGATTGAGTTCAATCGCCAAAACCTACGCAGCTTGTTGGTTCGTGATCGGAATGATCGTTTACTTTATGTACAGCGTTAAACACTCTAAACTTAACCAGTTCAAAGTTAGCCGTGCTAACCGAAAAAATTATTAAATAATCGATGATTTCTAAACCAAAACCGCCGTTAAGCATTAACTTAACGACGGTTTTTATTTACATCGTTTTTATTTAATTAAGCTTCTTTTTCGTAACCGTTAACCCAGATTAGTTTCCCACGATGCTGGTGATTTTCGTTGACAAACTGGGTGTGCAGCATCGCGATAAAATAGTCTATAAAGTAGCGAACCGTCATTTCACTTTTGAAGTGAACGCGGGCGGCGTGGCGAATTTGATCAAAATTTCGTAAAAATTGATCCGCATACTGATCCAGCCATTGATCATACGGTAAATCCGCATCGTAGGTTTGGTCGCTCGGGTCGTAAGAAGATTTATGAGCCACGTAATAGCCCTCGTTGACGTCTTTGTACTGACTCTTGATCATTAATTTCTTCAGGACCGAACGATCAACATCTTTGGCTGGTTTTTGTAATAATTTCGGGTCCTCAGTCGGTAAGCGACTGTCTTTTAATTCGGTAATGTGATGATGTTCCTGATTAGTCAAGATTTGCTTCATTGACATCTAAAAGCCCCCTAGTAATGACTATTCAAAATGTTTTTAGCGTTCCAACGCAATTCCGGAACGAATTTCAAAATCAAAATCAAATTAATTCCCTGCAAAATTGCCGACAACATGAAAGCGCTGCTGTAACCAAAATAGCTAGCAACTTCGCTGCCCATCATGGAGCCCAGCACCGCACCAAGCGCTTGGGCCGACTGGTTCATGCTGAACACTAAGCCGGTTGATTCGGACGGTGAAGCCTTAGTCAGCATGGTCTGGATAATCGGGTAAACCGCCGCGTTGGAAATCCCAACCAAAAAGCGGAAAATCCCCAAAATCACTAGACTGGTGATAAACGTTTGCGGCACGTAAAACGCGACCGCAAATAAGTAGCCTAGAATCAGGACCCGGTTTGCACCGTAGTGATCACTAATTTTGCCTAAGGTCGAACTGGTCATAAACATCGCGATGCCGGGCAATGAGGCAATAATTCCAGCTACGATCGTAATCGGGCCCCGGTTGTGCATTAACTGCTTGACCAACAAACTAATGATTGGGTAAATTGAGAAGAGCCCGGTCTGAACCATAACGGTCGAAGCTAGTAGCCAGGCCACCACCTTGGGATCCGGAAAGCCACGCAAAAAATGCAGGTTAAAAAGTGATGATTTAGACTTCGATTGGGCCGGATGAAAATTCTCCTTAACCATCACGGCACTCAACAAGAAAGACGCGAACAGCAAGCAACCGGTCACCATAAACGAAATTCGGATGCTCAAGACCCGGGCCAAGACACCGCCGATGATCGGGCCAATCAGCATCCCGCCGATGTAGCCAGTCGTGATGATGCCCATTGCGTAGCCAGCGTGTTTCTTAGGTGTTTCAGTGGCCACCAACGCCGTCGCGTTCGGGATCACTCCCGCGAAAAAGCCTTGCAGGGTTCGTAGCGCGATCAATTCCCAGGCGTTCGTCACGAAAGCCATCAGAAATAAGGTCACGGCTGAACCTAGTGAAGTTTGCAGGACCATCCGTTTGCGTCCGTGACGATCGGCAAAGCGGCCCCAAATCGGGGCGGTAAAGAACACCACGAAAAACGAAGCCGAGTAAACGATCCCGCTCAGGATCGAAAGTTCGCCTTTCGAGAAATTACCTAATTGACCAACGTAAAGGGACAAGAACGGGATGACTTCACTAAAGGCAATCCCATCAATCGTGGTGGCGATCCACAAGATCCATAAATTTCTGCGCCAGTTAACGTCCATTTCAATCACTTCTTTCGATTAAATTACGTTCAGACTTCAAAATCGGGGTAAAATGTAATTATCAACTCGATTAAGGAAGCCAATTTAATGAAATCAATCCTCATTAGCAGCATTATCGCCATTAACCTTTATTACGTCATTATTTTAGCTGACGACTTGTGGCGACATCGCCACCAAGTCATGACCGAACCAGCTAATAATTACTGGTCACCAATCACTAGCGCCGTCATCTATTTCTTCTCGACCCTCGGAATTTCTGATTTCGCCCTTTCAACCGCAATCTATCACAAAACTAAGTGGGTTTCGCTCAAAAAACTGCCGGGAACCTTAAACACCCAGTGCGTAATTCCGACCGGTGTCATGGCAATCATCATGATTTCAAACGTCAAGGTTGGTCTTAAGACTTTAATCATCTGCGTCGCTTGCCAAACCCTGGGCGCTTACTTGGGCACTAAATTCGTGACCCGGCTTCCCCAAAAGATCATCAAGAATTTTATTATTGCGGGATTGTTAATCGCATGCGGATTTATTTTAGCCGGGAAACTAAACCTGATCGTCACTAACGGCACCGCAACCCAATTGTCCGGAAGCAAATTAATTTTGACCGGCGGACTGCTGTTTATCTTCGGGGCGCTCGACGACATCGGGATCGGTTGCTACGCCCCCACGATGGCAACGATTTACGCGGTCGGCATGAACCCGATCGCTGCTTTTCCCATCATGATGTGTAGTTCAACCTTTTCGTTAGCAATCAGCGGCGTGCAATTCATCAAGTTGGACGATTACTCCAGAAAACTAACCCTGTTCTCAGTTGCGGGCGTTCTGGGGGTCATCATTGCGGCGTTCATCTTTAAGCACCTCGCCGTTAGCGGAATCGAATGGTTAGTCATTATCATCCTAATCTATTCCGCATTTTCTTTACTTCACAGCAGCAACGCGCAAAATAAAAAGCGCCCCACTAATCTTAGGCGCTAGCTAATGAATTAAATCATCAATTAATAAGTAATGTTGACGATTGGTAATTCCAATTTAGTTAATTTTCTTTCAGCTTTCATCTTAGTTTGAATATTTTTGGTCTTTTTAAGAGTAGCCACTAACCGTTTTGCCTTGCGATAATTCCGTTTAGCGACTTTACTGAATGTTTTTTTAGTCACTGAAGCTGGTTTCTGTGGGATTGTTAAATAAAAAGTGTAGACGTGATTACCAGCAACGTAATAAACTTTAGTTTTTGGATTATTCTGCTGGTTTGATTTACTCAAACGGGTCCGGCGACGACGAATTCTCCGTCGAGTCTTTCTGGCGCTACGGCGATTTCGCTTAGTCCTTGGTTTTCGAACCGCACGACTAGATCTGACATTAACCTTAGATCCCGATGGTCCAGGATTATCTAAATCATTAACCGATTGAATCGCCCCGGAATTTTCGTCGGCCGCGGAATTCGGTGTTACCCGAGATTGTCGCTGAGGAACGCTTGGATTCACATCAGCACTAGCGTTGCCGTTCATTACTAACGGGAACATCAACGCAATTGCGGCAATTCCGGTCATTAGACCACGTTTAAACTCCTTTTTCATGTAAAAACCCTCTCTAATAAAAATTATTCCGAAAAGTCTTCAGCAAGATAATACATATTCCGATTTGGATCATGATAAGTGCCGATTCCGACATAATGAAAATCACGATTCAAAATGTTTTCACGATGACCCCAATGGGAACCAGCATCGTGATACATCATTCCATTATTGTCCATGTTAGCCATGTCATTACCATTTCGACTAAAGTACTTCCGACCGGATAGTTGGCTACGACCAAGTCCGGCATCGGCAATGTTCTCACCGGAAGCGCCGGCCAAATTAACGCCGAGCTGTTTAGCGTCATCTAAATAATACGGATTACCTTGTGGATCATAATGCGTAAAGTCTGACGCAATCTGTTGAGCTCGTTCGCCAGCGACTTGATCCAGAGAAGTGGCTTCAGATAACGGACTCAAACCGTAAGTATGCCGTTCCGCATTCAAATCATTCAAGGTTTGATTCTGCATTTCCCACAAATAATCGGCAATTTGCCGGCGTGAGGCCGTTTTTCCGGATTGTCGACTATCAACTTTCCACAATAAATGCTTAAGACTAATTCCGTGAGCACGACCGTTTCGGGACCGGCTTAGATTACCGTGATAAACCCAGCCGCGGTCAAACGCAAAATGACTGGTAACTCGGTCGAACCGATCACCAGCTACCCAAGCTCGTTTAAGGACTCGTACCAAAACTTTGGGAATTCCGCTTCGGGCTGAATAACCAGAACCAGACTTCAATTGTTTAAAATTATAATTACTCAGTAAATAAAGGCTGTGACGACCCACTAAGTAACGAAAAACGTTTTTACGACGATGCCGAACCCTTTTAGTCCGATGATGACGAATTTTTCTGGTTCGACGCGCCTGAATGACTGTCGGGGTTCCACTCAGTTCATTTGATACTAACGGAACCTGGGCCCCGAACATTAAGATAAAAAGAACTAAACCAATTTCAAAACGACACTTGCGTTTCATTAGTAAAACTTCTTATTGGTTATTTTTACTTAGTGTTAAAAATTCGCTTAAAAACTGAACCTTTATTGGTAGCATCACTATTATGCTGATCAGAATCCGAATGATTAGTTGAATTTTCAGAATGATCATTGTGATCAGCAGAATTAGAATTATTATAATTATTGTTCCGTGAATTTCGACGGTAATCTAAAGCCGTGAAGCGACTGACGTGGACGGTATATGAATCATATGATTTACCAGTTTCCTTATCAGTATATCGGCCTGATTCAAGGCGACCGATCACGCTGACCAAGGTACTCTTTTTAGCAAAATTGTTAACGATGTCAGCTAACTTACCGAACGCCGTGCAGCGAATCAAGTCCTCTGGATAATTACCAGCTTTATTTTTATTATCACTCGGGACCACTACTGGAAAATTGGCTACTTTGACCCCCGCTCGAGTCTTGTTGATATGGGGATCATTACTAAGATAGCCTACTAATTCAATCTGGTTCATCATTGTTAATCATGTCCTTTCATGAAATTAACGGAACAAAATATTGTACATATAAAATAATAACATATTTTAGATTTCAAGAAAACGAAAACCGAACTACCATTTCGAAGAAATAATGATTAATGATAAAATTGAATCGAAGAAATAATTCCAATCAGCAATTAGAAAGAAGTAATCTAATGGATAAACATCAAAAGCAACTTAGAACCGCCGCCGGTCAGCCATGGGCTAACAACAATCATTCGTTAACCGCTGGCAAACGCGGTCCAGTCCTGATGCAAGATTACCAATTAATCGAAAAACTCGCCCACTTCAACCGGGAACGGATTCCGGAACGGGTCGTTCACGCTAAAGGTGCCGGCGCAAAGGGTGTCTTCGTCTTAACTCACGACATGAGCAAGTACACTAAAGCCGACATTTTCAACGGTCAAAAGGGTAAGAAGACACCAATGATGGCGCGATTTTCTGAAGTGGCCGGTGAAGCCGGTTATCCGGATACCGTCCGTGACGTACGGGGCTTTGCCCTGAAATTCTATACCCGGGAAGGTAACTATGACATCGTCGGCAACAACACGCCGGTCTTCTTTATCAACGACCCGTTAAAGTTTCCCGACTTCATTCATTCGCAAAAGCGCGATCCGCAAACTCACTTACGTAGCCAGGACATGCAGTGGGACTTCTGGGCTCACTCACCGGAATCCGTTCACCAAGTCACCTATCTAATGGGTGACCGTGGCTTACCCGCTAGCTATCGCACCATGAACGGCTACGGCAGCCATACTTATAAATGGGTCAACCAAGCCGGTCAAGCCTACTGGATCAAGTATCACTTCATCAGTCAACAAGGCGTTAAAAACATGTCCGCCAAAACGGCTGCTAAAATTGCCGGTCAAGATCCAGACTATTTAATCAAAGACCTGTACGACGCGATTGCTCACAAGAACTACCCAACTTGGAAAGTCTGCGTACAGATCATTCCGTACGAATCCGGCTTGCACTACAAGAAAGACCTCTTTGACGTCACAAAAGTCGTCAACCATTCTGATTATCCACTGCACGAAGTCGGTTACTTCACGCTCAATCAGAATCCGACTAACTACTTTGACGACGTTGAAGAAGCCGCCTTCTCCCCTGCTAATTTAGTTCCCGGAATCGAAACGTCACCGGACAAATTATTGCAGGGCCGGTTATTTGCTTATAAGGACGCCCAGCGTTACCGGTTAGGCGCTAATTTCGAGCAGCTGCCGGTTAACCGACCGCGTAACGGCAGACCAAGTAACTACGAGCGCGATGGTTATATGGCCCAGGGGCAAGACAACTCCGTTAACTACGAACCGAACGGCGAAAACGGTCCGGTCGAAGACCACAGCGCCAAGATCAAGCCGTACGACGTCAGCGGAAAAGTCAATTACTACCATTATAAGCCAGATTATTATTCCGACGCCGGTGCCCTTTACCGTGTCATGACCAAACCTGAACAGGATCAGTTAATCAAGACCATTAAATCATTGCTGGGCTCCGTCAAGAGCCATCAAAACAAGGTCTTGGAAACTCGTCAATTCTACCAGGCT
>CAKQCC010000001.1 GCA_934216625.1 uncultured Lactobacillaceae bacterium | reverse complement strand
TAATAATACTGCTTCGACCACCGATAGTCACCCGATCTACGTTGATGATACCTATCACGTTGAGCTGAACGGCAGCAATGGCCAGTGGATGCATAATTACATCACTGACAAGTTCTTTGGCAACCGGAATTATCAGGAATACGGGCAAAATTCTGACGTCACCAATAATAAATACAGTGATGACGAAAACCCGAACGATCTGTACATTAGGTTCGCGAACCCGGCTACTCTGAACAAGAATGGTGATTCGAACCAAAGCGATAACCGGATTGACCTGTACGTCGGTTTCAGCCCGAGCAAGATGAGCGATGTCGCTACGATCGTGGGTCACAAGACTGAACAACCGAATTCAATCAACAATGATCCGCACGACGATCACGCTGATTTCGTTACGAGCGAGATTAAGTGGAACCAGAAGACTAAGTCTAACGACGGATCTAACCCTAAGAATCCACTTAGTCTGCATTTCTACTACCACCAGATGCTGAACGCCAAAGTGTTCTACACGAACATTGACGGTGATTTGATTGATGCTAATCAGAATGGTGGTAACCCGGTGAATGTTAACGGCGCCAGTGCTAATTTTGGCCACGTGGTAAAGTGGAACAGCGACGCGAATGGCCATTACAAAGGTGAGGCCGTCAGCGGCAACGACGTGCAAAACAACGTTTCTGACTTCAAAAATTTTGCCCAATCAACCAATAACGATGGTAAATACAATACTCCGCAGCAAGCTTCCGACGTCTTGAACAGTGAAGGTTTCGTGAGTCCGAAAGTTGATTACTCACCGAACGGCTGGCAAGCTTATCAGAAAGACAGCAGTGATAATGCCGTCATTTTCGATACGAAAGTGCCGAGCACTAAGAATAATGCGGATAATAGCGTCCAGACCGCTCAAATTGCTCAAAATAACGGTAACCAGCAAGTCAAACAGTTCACGGCCAGTGATTCAGTTGATGACCTGAACAATGGTGGGGTACCGTTCAAGTCTAGCCAAGGTCACTTTGTCCTGCCGAACGGCGTTAGTGATTCGAACACCACCAGTAAGAACCCGATTTATAACGGTGATTCGGCCTTACTGATGCCGTACATGGATCAGTCGTCACAGCACGTTCCGGCGCGCTTCCACTGGTTAGTACCGAACCCGAGTGATTTGAAACCGGATTATATCCCAACCGCCGATGGTGAGTCAGCCCACGGTACTTTTGACGCTGGCGGTCAGTTTGTACCGGATGATTATGAATCTAATCATAACTTGAATCACAAGGAATCGTACTTAAACTGGACGCAGTCGAAAGTGGCTCTGCACTTCATCGAGTATAATCCGGGAACTGGTCAGACCCATGATTCCGGTGTCAAATTGTTTTATGACCCGACCGTCAAGAACGATGACTTCGTTGGCAAAGACGAGTATTACTCTCAATCCGATTACGAACGTGATTTGGATAATTCAGCTTTGTCCCAGTTGAAGAATGACGGCTACATGACTCTGGATACTGACCAGGGTGCAGCGAACGCCGGCGCCCAGATCATTAACAACGGAAAACGGAACGTGCAATACTTCGTTTTGCCGAATTCAACTAACGGTCAGGCCTACATTTACGTATCCAAACAGGGCAGCGGCAGTAATCCTGCTGATCAGAACGATCCGCAGAATTTGAACCATTACGTACCAAACGGGTCGGTTAACCCGAATTTCAATCCGCATAATCCGGTTAGTATTAGTAACTTCCCGTACATTCCTGGCCATGGTCAAGTACCGAATGACCAGCCCAATGATGCTGAACACCCGAACATTAATCAGCACCAGAACATCATTCCGAGCCCGAATTACCAGCATGTCGATCCGAACAATCCGGCTGATAAAAACGGGATTCCGGGAATTAACGGCTGGATCCCGAGCAGTAACGTTCGGGCCATTCAAGCCAAGTTCTACATTCGCGCTAACGTGATGAGCAACGATGGCGGCCGTCAATTGAACTATGCCGACATTCCGGTTTCCGTTGATTTGACCCCTAACAATGATGAACTGAACAAGACTTACACGTTGAGCAACAAGAACATTCGGCAGGCGATCGTTAATTACGCTTGTTCCCAAGGTTACACCGATAAGAACGGGCAAGAAAATGACCTGTATGATGATTCAATCATGCGGAAACCGAACGACGTTTACCAGCCGATCAAGTACAAGATCGTTGAGGACGCGAACGGCAATTACCAGATCGTAAACGTGAATAACAACACCGACGCTGGTCAGTTCATGTACACGCCGTCGAACGTCATCATTAATTATCGGGGCACGATGTACAAGCGCAATGCTGCTGACGGTATGAAAGCGTCTGATTCGACAGGAAAGGACCAGTTCAACCGGCAAAACAGCAGTTCAGGTATGTCCGATAGCGATATTGAATCGGTAATTGCCGAAGGTTACCAGGGCATGAAGATCGTTCCTGATAAGAATAATGATGTTAAGCACTTCCTTGACACGACCGGTTGGACTTTGAAC
This sequence comes from uncultured Lactobacillaceae bacterium, assembly GCA_934216625.1. Taxonomy (GTDB): domain Bacteria; phylum Bacillota; class Bacilli; order Lactobacillales; family Lactobacillaceae; genus Acetilactobacillus. The sequence continues at coordinate 36,769 of CAKQCC010000001.1, read as the reverse complement.
CGGGTTCCGGGTGAAGTCTTTAAGCCGATCATCCTGGAAGGTTACGATCATAACTACATGAAGCCGAACGCGACTGCGCGAGACGGTCGCTTCAACCCGAGCCCGAGCCATGATCTAGGTTCCGGACTAGTTGAACGAAAGGAACAACGAGGTGCCTTCTACACGGGAACCAGTTTCGATGATCTGACTGAACAAAGTTACTTGAACGATGAAGCTGGTGAAGGCCAGAATAGCGGTCAGAACCCAGTCAACGTTGATGGTAACGGCAACATCGTGAAGACTGATAACTGGAACAACCCAGCTAATCCGTCATCACCGGCCGTGTCTTCACCTCGTCAGTTATTGGGCGATCGCTTGAACCTGAACCTGCCGCGAGTAGGTCAGACCGTGATGCCGGTTCACGTCAAAAAAGTGGTTAGACCTGATGATGATAACCATTAACCGGTGAAACCATCAAATCGACATAATTAATTGTGAAGTAAAAACAAAATTTAACGAAAAAGCCGTCAGTTGTGGTGACTAGCGGCTTTTTGTTTTGGGTAACGTTAAGGGAATGATAACATGCGACAACACCATCCGTTTGACACGCCGCTGATTGGCGACTTGCTCTGTGCGGCCGCGGGCGGCATTGATGCTTCGTCATACTTGCTGCACGGCCACGTCTTTGCGGGGTTACAAACCGGAAACTTAATCCTGCTCGGCACCAAATTCGACCAGCTGAACCCGGAAGAAATCCTGCGCTACGCTTTCACGGTCACGATGTTTTTTATCGGGGTCGTGATCACCCGGCTGATTCAGGAACATTCTGGTCAGCTGCCGGGCCGCTTGGAACGAATAATCTTAATCGTGGAAATGCTGCTGCTGGCGGTAGCGGCCGAAGTGGCTTGCTTTCGGAATGATTTCTGGGTCAACGGAATCATGGCGCTGGCCGCGGCATCTCAGCTGCAGGAGTTTCGCCAGGTGGCCGGCAACCCGTTTACGTCTTTAATGATGACCGGTCACTTGCGGAAGGTCGCCGATTTTGGCTACACCGGGCTGCTTAGTCACTATTCACCAGCCACGCGCCGGGCGTTGATTAACCTGCAAATGCTGATTGGCTTTTTGGCGGGTGCGATCGTCACCGGCTTCAGCGTTGGTTACTTGAATAATTGGTCGTTGGCGGTCCCGATCCTTTTCTTGTTGGTAATCGAAATCCTAAGTTGGCGAACTAAATGATTTGACATTTTGTGTCTACACTTGTAAACTTCTAATTGAAATGAAGTTAAGAAACCAAAACTCTTTTTTATTTAAGGACTTTGTCTACAAATGTAAACTTAAATTTAAAGAAGGAATCACTATGCAAACGATCGGCATTTCGGGTGCCGAGTGGCAAGTCATGCGAATCGTCTGGACGCTGAAGAAGTGCACCAGCCGGCAGCTGATTAAGATCTTGAATCGCCAGCACCAGTGGCGAGCGTCAACGGTCAAAACCTTGCTGATGCGGCTCCGCAAGAAGAAAATCTTAAACGGGAAACTGGTCAAGAACCGCTACGTTTATTCGGCCAACGTCGATGAGCAGCAGGCCGCTAACGACGCGACGCTAGCGTTGTTCAAGAACATCTGCCCGATGCACGCCGGGCGAGCCATTAATAGTTTACTGAAACAAATCGTGATTAGTCGCGGCGACGTTCAAACGCTGATTCGAACGCTGCGTGATCAGGAACCGAACGCGCCGCGGCGCGTGAAATGTAATTGCTTGAGTTTAGATTCTCAAAAGGAGGTTAACTGCCGTGAAAATGAAAGATAACCAGAGAATGAACGGAATGAAGATGCGTTCTGGAAAAGGCTCGATGTCCGGGATGTCAATGAAGCATTCTGATAATCAAAAAGGCTCAATGTCCGGGATGAAGATGGATCACGGCTCAATGAATATGGGTCATTCGTCAGGTTCAATGAACATGTCCGGAATGTCAATGGGTTCCGGCTCAATGATGATGCACGGTGGCCACATGATGAACATGGGCAACTTAAAACAAAAGTTCTGGGTTTCGTTAATTCTGATGATCCCCATTCTTTTCCTGTCACCGTTCATGGGTATGAAGCTGCCGTTTCAAATCACGTTCCCCGGTTCAAGCTGGGTCGTGGCGCTTCTAGCTTCAATCCTGTTCTTCTACGGTGGCCAGCCGTTCTTTAACGGGGCCCGTGGCGAGCTCGCCAGCAAGCAGCCGGCGATGATGTCACTGATCGCCCTCGGCATTTCGGTGGCTTACCTATACAGTGTTTATGCCGTCATTGCCAACCAGATTTTCGCGGTGACCCCGCGCGTCAACGATTTCTTCTGGGAACTCTCGACGCTAATCGTGATCATGCTGCTGGGTCACTGGATTGAAATGGACACCATCATGAACGCCGGTTCAGCTGTCAAAAAACTGGCCCAGCTCCTGCCCGACCAAGCGCATTTGATCCAAAACGGTCAGGTTCACGACGTCAAGGTCAGTCAATTAAAGTCCGGCAACTTGATTTTGATTAAGGCCGGTGAGAAGATCCCGGCCGACGGAGTAGTCAAGAGCGGCAAGAGTTTGGTCAACGAATCACTGGTGACCGGTGAATCCCGGCGAGTTAACAAAAAAGCCGGCGCAAAGGTCATCGGTGGTGCCAATAACGACGAAGGCACGATTAAAGTCAAGGTAACCGGCACCGGAAAATCCGGCTACCTCGCGAAAGTCATGAAACTGGTTTCGAGCGCCCAGTCACACAAGTCTCACGAAGAAAACCTGGCCGACCGGGTTTCCGGCTACCTATTTTACGCGGCTTTAGCCGCCGCGATAATCGCGTTTATCGGCTGGACCATGGCCCACAGCGTGACCTACGCCGTGATGATGGCGGTTTCCGCACTGGTGATTGCCTGCCCGCACGCTTTAGGCCTGGCGGTGCCGTTAGTGGTGTCCAGGACCACTTCACTGGCGGCAACCCACGGCTTATTAATTCGCAACCGGAACGCGCTAGAAGGGATCCGCAAAATTAATTACGCGTTAATGGACAAGACCGGAACGTTGACGCAGGGTAAATTCAAGGTTAACGCGGTCAAGAGCCTTAACGATCAATTTAGTGACCAGAAGGTTTTGCAGATCTTGGCCGGAATTGAAAAGGACTCGAGTCATCCGCTGGCGACCGGAATTGTTGACCGAGCGCGTCAGCTGCACTTGCAGCCGGATTCTGCCCGTCACGTTCAGCAGTTGACCGGCGTCGGTTTGTCGGGATGGATTAACGGTCACAACTACCGGATCGTGGCTAAAAAGTATTTGGACGCTCATTCGATTAATTACGATCGGCATCAATTTAATCAGCTGGCGTCCCGCGGAAATTCGGTTAGCTTCCTGATTCGGGCCGGTCAACTAATCGGGATCGTGGCCGAAGGTGATCAGATCAAGCCGGGTTCGAAAGTCATGGTTCAGTTCATGAAGCAGCACGACATCGTTCCCGTGATGCTGACCGGTGATAATCAAGCGGCCGCCAAGAAGGTTGCTAATGACCTGGGTATTCAGCATTTTGAAGCCGGTTTGCTGCCCGAAGATAAGCAGAAGCTGGTTGCCAAGTACCAGCAGCGCGGTCACGTGATGTTCATCGGGGACGGGATTAACGACGCACCGAGTTTAGCCAAAGCTAACCTGGGCATCGCGATTGGTTCCGGAACCGACGTGGCGATTGATTCGGCTGACGTGGTGTTAGTCAACAGTGATCCGCGCGACGTGATCAACTTGATTAAGCTAGCTCGGCACTCGAACACCAAGATGATTGAAAATCTCTGGTGGGGTGCTGGCTACAACATTATCGCCATTCCGTTAGCCGCCGGAATTTTGGCATTTGCCGGGATCATCATTACCCCAACGATTGGCGCCATTGTCATGTCACTCAGTACCGTTGTGGTGGCGGTGAACGCCATGACGCTGAAGATTAAATAAAGAATCAAAAGTTAATAATGAAAAGCCGCCGGCTGTGGAAGCTGGCGGCTTTTTTGGTTATTTTATTCTTTCATTGATTTAGCAATTAAATCCCAGATGCTTTGGGTTTCGTGATCGGAATTCTTGGCCATTTTGATCAAGTCCTGCTTGCTCATGTGACTAAGTTCTTCCCGAATGTCTTTTTGGTTAATTTTCATTTTTTAGCTCACCTTCAGTAATTTTCCATTAGTTTGCCGTAGTCCTTAACCGAATTCGGGTTAATTTCTTGCCGGAGCTTGAAAACCTGTTGGCATTCGGCTTTCATTGATTTTAAATCGGGCCCCAAAATTTGCTTAACCACTTTCGGGCTAGCAATTTTATCGTTGACGAAGACCGCCCATTTTTCGACAAACGAAATGACGTTGTTAAGATAAATCAATTCGCGTTTTTTGGAGTCATCAGTAGCTTTTTGGGCGGCCTGATCCTGCATGGCGATTCCTTCGTGGAACGTCCGGACCGCTTGGATCGCCATTTTAGCACGATCCCGTTCGAGGCTAACTTGATTGCTTTTTTCGGCTAAGTGGTACTGTTCGACCATAATGATGATACTGCCGGCACTGATGACTGAAGATAGGCAGGTGATGATGGTGGTGATTTGGCTTAAAATGTAATTACTTCCTTTTATTAGATATTATCACAAAGTAAATATGTCACAAATCATTTTTTACAAATCTTGTTCAATGCGCTAAAATCATGTTAGATGAATGTAAATAAATTTACATATAAAACTAGTTTTGATTTAATGAGATCTCATAAAGGGGTTCGGAAATCATGATGTATAATAAACAGAAATTTAGCAAACTGAATGACAAGAAGGTTTTGCATAAAGTTAAGAAACGGTGGGTCGTCATGAGTATGGCTCTCCTCGGGATGCTCGGCGTTGGTGCCGCTAGTCACGCCCAGGCTCATGCCGATACCCAGACGACTGATCCGAACGCTCACACGAATACCCAAACGAAGCAGGGGACCGCAAAGAATGCGTACACGCTCACTAATCAGAATGACCGTGCTAATAATGCTAAGCAGTCCGCTAATCAAATCATGTCACAGGCGCACCGGTTGACCAGTAATTTGGTTCGGAACCAAATGGTCACTCAATCCGGGAACCAGACTAATAACGGTCGGCAGCAACCGAACGCTACGCAGCCGCAAATTCAAAACCAGGGTTCCAAGGTTCAGCAGCCGAAGCCGGTTAATGGTAATGCAGCTGACCAGAAGCTGAACCAGAATGGCGTAAAGCTAGGAATTAATCGTCAAAATCAACCGAACCAAGTTCAGAACCGTTTGAACAGTCCACTGGTTAAATTGGGTGCTAGTCAACAGCAACCGATTCAGACCGGAACTTGGGGCACTGCTAACGTCGCCGTTGATCCAAATACCGATACGATGACCGTGAGTAATGGTCAAGTTGAAGGGATGAGTTCTGGTAACGACGGTGGCTTCTCATTTGGCGAAAATTATACATTACCCAACAATAAAACCGACTGGAAATTAATTTTTAAAAACGTCACCGGAACCGATAGCAACCGTGGTTGTTTACTTGATATGGATACTAGTGGAATTATTAGTGGTGGCTACCCTAATAATTATTGGTTGAAGCAATTTAGTGATATTGACTTTAGCCAATCTAATCTTGGTAGTACTTTTGACGGTGGTGGATTAATTTATTCTGCCGATGATGAAAGTACCCCATATTCAAATTTAAAACACGTTCACATGGGTAATAATAGTACAACTTTATCCAACCGAACTTATGCCCCCAATCTATTAGAATTTGACGCGACCCATTCATTTGGATTTGGAACGCTTGAAGCTGGTAATCCACTTTTAAAGTCGGACGGGACCATCATTCAAAATACCCAGCAAACCTTAGCTTCTGGTGAATATTATGGAACCCAAAACGATCCGGTTACTTTTCACAAGGAAAGCGATTCGAACCCGGATTCAATCGTCAATGGCAGTAATAATCCAACCGTTTTAGAACCAAAGGTACCGGATGCCAATTATCACGGTAATAATTTAGCTGACCAAGCCAGTAACATTCCGTCAGATGACATGCCAAGTAATTATTACGTTGACGCTTTCAACCCGTTAGATAATTATGACCGAAGTGCTCAAAAAGTTACTTTGAACGCCATTCCTGATCACATATGGACCGGTTACCAGTGGGGCAAAGACAACGTCACAATTGACACGAATGCTAAAACGGTCACCGTTGACGGTGGTCAGCCAGTGAGTGGCAATTTCTTTAATAACGTTAAGAAAGTCACTAAGACTAATAACCCGAACGATCCGAATAGTAATAGCGTTGGTAATACATTAAGTTCACTACCGAATGGCACTGGTTGGAAGATTATCATTAAAAACGCCACAGCACCGAATGATTCCACCAGTTTGTTCGACGGTAGTGTTAATTCTGGTTTAAGTAACGCCTTTAGTGAGATTGACGCCAGTGGCTTAAACGTTAAGAACACTAGTAAAGCTGACCGAATGCTTGCGAGTGACACCAACTTAAGTGAAGTGACTTTCAGTAATTCTGATCAATTCCCGAATGGTTTTAGTGATACCGACATGTTTAAGAATGATCATGCCCTAGCCAGCCTATCCACCGGTGGCACCAATTTCGTCAATAATGATGCTGACGGTTTAAACGGTGATTCACCGTCCGGCTGGCAGATTACCGGTACTGATCAAGTTGCTCAGAGAAATGATGGCATGTCGGCCGGTCAAGACTGGTTAAGTACCAATAATCAGTACACTTATAATTATTCTGATGAATTTAAATCAGATGGTGGTTCTGTTCACAGAACTCACTTAAACAGCGACGTTCACTTCGGTTTGCCGGAAGAAAATGGTCAGCTCACCAGTTATGCCAATAGTCATAATTGGGTCGTAGATGGCAACCCGAGCGCACCGCAGCTTACCAAGAACAACACCACAATCAGTGACGGTCATGGTCACACCTTTACTGGCAATAAATATACGATTACGGTTCCGGTTGCTGAAAAGGGCGATTGGAACAAGTTTGAGTATTCTGATGATAACACTGGTTCTGATGCTGGCCACGGTTCTGACACGAATGATGACGAAAATACAATCAAAACCGATGCCTTAAATACCGATGTACCGAGTGGATACTCACCGATCGTCAATATGCTTCCGACGCCGGAACGAAGCAATCGGGGCGTTTATCAAAAAGGTAATCAGACTTATTACGGGATCGTCAGTGCTTACCACATTCCAGTCTTGAAGAAACAAGCTGGTGTTACCTTTAATTACATTGACGTCAACGGTAATCATCAGATTTACACCACTACGATCAAGAAACCCCAGAGTGACGTTCAGAAGTTCATGGATTCTGACATTGATAAAGCTCCGGATTCAACTTGGTATCATAATCCGCAGGTCGGAAATTCAATTGGTGGCAACAATAATAATAAAGATGGTGAAATCAGTAGCAGTACGACTAGTAATCCAGTTCGTTACACCACGAGTAACGGAACTTACTATGGTCAGTTGACGACCTATAACGTTAGCGTTTTACCGAAAACTGACAAGGCTTTCGAATACGAATACACGACTAACGATGGCTCGACCGGTAACGCCGGCAGTGACACTAGCTTTACTCAGTATGACTCTGATAACACATTGCCACAGTATCCGAAAGGCATTAAATCTGGCTATTACTACCATGGAGGTGAGATTTCTAGTCTGGGGACGACTAGTGATTCGCCGTATACCGTTAACGGTAAAACATGGTACGGTTCACGGAAGCAAGTCAAAGCTGTCGTTGACAAGATTGCTAACAAATCGGATAGTATCTATAACTTCTACGTTCAGGGTCAACCGAACGATGTAGTTCAGTCGATTATGGAACCTGGTCAGCCGCACACCAAGAGTGATATTTCTGGTGTTTATCAACATGACTTAACCAATGCCACTTATTATAAAGCGCCTTCAACCGTGAAAGCACCGGCGGATTACGATCCACAGTCCACGCCGAATTACGTTTACAGTTATAACGGCAACTTATATAAGGGGACCCAGTACACTTATAATTTGCCGGTGGTTTCGGTGACTGACGGTAATCAAAACGGCACTAACGGCAAGCCGAACGTGCCGGTCAACGGTGACATGGTTGTCGGCAAGATTAACATCCCGGTTTACGATGGCCCATCTAATGATAACTTGAAAGGTTACATGGGCTTACAGTTCGATAGTCCGCTGGAAGAAAACGGTGGCACTGACGGCACCGCGATCGCTGATTCTAATAACCCACTCCATATCGGCAGTGATTATCATTTGAATCTGAACAACGCCGGTGATAATAGTTACTGGATCAAGAATTACGCTCGAAACCTGTTCTTTAACAACGACAGTAATTATAACGAAGGCTCTGAACAAGTTGGTGCCGGCAATGGTTTCCAGGGCATCAAGAACCCGAGCGACGTTTGGATTCGTTTCCAAAACGTCGGGACCACGATTCCGCACGATCAGAACGAAAAAGATAACCGCATCGACATGTGGATGAGCTTCAACAAGGACGGCAGTAACGCTCACGACGTCGCCACCGTCACTGGCAAGACGACCACTGATCCGTCACGACCGAACGCCAAGTTCAATGATGACCGCGACTTCGTGATTAACGGAATTAAATGGAACAGTTCTAATAACCAGAGCAATCATTATGATCAAGTCAGCACTAACGGTAGTAACCCGATCAGTTTGCACTTCAATTTGCAGAATGAACAGAAGAACAGCTACATTTATTACACTAACTTCGATCATGATCTGATCGACGCGAATAGTCACCGCGCTTCGATTCAATACAACAACACTCCGGATCAGCAGAACGACTTTACGTTCAACGGGGCACCGATCTTCGAATACCACAGTAGCGGCAACCAAGTTGCGACTACTAACGAAAACGTCGGAACTTATAATTCGAGCAACCATACTTTGACGTATAACGGCAACAGCAACCAAGTTAGCGATATTTATCCGAGCAATAATCAATTCAAAATTGACGGAATCACTTACAAGGTGAATGGTTCTGGTTCGAATAACGTTTCGGTCACTTCTGATCAGCCAATCGGAACCTATGACAAAACTAGTGGAAAACTAAAGTTCTCTGATGGTTCAACTCTGGGTACGAATGGTGAATACTCAGACCCAACTACCAAGACGACTGGTAAGTACGGTGGCGTTGTCACTTGGCAGAACACCAGTGATAATCATTACGCTGGCCAGGCCGTTGCCGCTAAAGACGCAAGTAATTACGCATCGGACTTCGAGCCTTACGCCCAGTTAACGAACAACGTTTATCACGGTAACGATGATGATGGTTACGTTCAGACTACCGTTCCGAAGCAGTTGACTAATAATGGCTTCGAGCCGGAACCGCCTTCCATTAATTATTCTGATATTGGCTTCAAGAGTTATCAGAAGGATAATAATGGCAACGCGATTCTTCATGTTGACGGGATGCCGAACAAGACCCAGAATGCGGATAACGCTTCGCACTTTAACGCCAGTGATTCGGTCAACGGCATGAGTTCAGATGATTTAGCTAACGGCAGCATCCCGTTCGTATCGGATAACCGTTTGAACGGCGCCAAGAAGTTCAACGTTCCAAACGTTGGTAACAACGCCATTAGCAAGAACCCGATTCACACCGGTGACAGTGCGCTCGTAACTCCGTTCGCTAATCAAGTCGGTCAGATTTCGGAAAACTCGAAACCTGGCATGCACTGGATAGCACCGAATTCACAGGTAATCCAGAGCGATTACATTCCGTCAGCTGATGACGAAACTGAACATGGCACCTTTGATGTGAACGGTCGTTTCGTGCCGGATGATTATGAAGCTTATCACGATGCTGCTGATCCTAAGAACAAGAATTTGGTTTGGGAAAAATCACAGCCGAAGCTTCATTTCATGGAATACAATCCGGACACTAACCAGACGATTGATCCAGGAATCGTGATGAATTACAAGCCGAGCATCGCGAACGATGATTACGTTGGTAAAGATGAATTCTATACCAACAACGACTTCATGAGGGACATGAGCTCTAACGGGGCTCTGAATACCCTGAAGGGAACTAATAACGGTGGCCGTACGTTAGCACAGGATGGCTACACGTTCTTGGATCCGAACGCGAACGGCGCCAATACTTTGATGGAGAACGGTAGTCTTCAGCAGTGCTTCGTTCTGCCGAAAGGTAACGGCGACTTCGACATTTACGTTGCCAAGAGTACGCCGAACAGTAACCGAAACGATCATGATACTTATAATCGTTACTATCCGGTTGGCCCGTACAACCCGAACTTTAATAATAATCAACCGGTTGGCCCGAATAATTTGCCTTACATTCCGGACAACAGTCGACCGATTCCGGCAGCTCAGCCGGATACTGATACGAATCCGGACGTTAATCCGTACAACAACATTATTCCGAGTCCTAACCATGCTCACATGGATCCGAACGATCCGGCAGACCACGGTAACGAAGTACCGAACGGTAAAGGCTGGGTACCAGCCGCTAATATGCCGGCCGTTCAAGCTGACTTCACGATTAGTGCGGACGTTAGCCCGAACGACGGTGGTAACGAAATTGACGCTTCCGGGATTCCGGTCAGTGTTGACATTGATTTGGCCCACAGTTCATTGAATACTCCGTACACTTTGAGTACCCAGAATATCCGAGCCGCCATCATAAATTACGCTTTGAAGCAAGGTTACACCGATAAAGATGGTGAAAGCGAAGACCTGTATTATGATTCCATCATGCGTAAACCAGGTGCGCTTTACAAGTCGATCCGGTACGAACTCAAAACCGATGGTCATGGTAATTACCACGTTGTCTTGGCTGACCCGAACGGAAACACGAACGCTGGTCAATTCATGTTCACGCCGTCGAACGTCATCATTAATTATGAAGGTGCCGTTTACAAACGAAACGCTAAGAATCAGATGATCGCGTACGATAAGAACGGTAACCCGCTTGACGGGACCCAGAAAGATCAGTTTAACCGTCTGAGTGACGGTCACGATGGTGATAACGTTGAATCCGTTGTGGCTGAAGGTTACCAAGGCATGCGAATTGATCCGAATCACAACCGGGATGTCCAAAGCTTCTTCCATGCTCAAGGCTGGACGTTGCATCCGGTCAGTGGTGAAGTCTTCAAACCACTCATCTTGAGCGGCATTGACAGCAAGTACTTGAACCATAAGGAAACCAATTCGAAAGATGGTTCATACAATCCAACAACCCAGGGTGACGTTAACGCCGGCTTGGTAAAACGAAACTGGCAGATGCACGACTTCTTTAGTTCCGATTCAAATAATGGTGACTTCCGAGAAGATAAACAGCTGAGCGACGAAAAGCTGGTTAATCACGTTGGCACGCCTTCAAATGGTGAAAGCAGCGATGGCACGATCGTGATCAACGGGATTACGCTTGATTACAGCAAGAACAATAAGCAGGTTAGCTACAAGAACGCCCAAGGTAACGAGATCCCGCTTGGCACTTACAGTGGTGATAACGGTGGTACCTTGACTTACAAGAACGGTACCAAACTGGTTACTACTGCGGCTGGCAAGACCGCGTCGGATTCTGACGGTCAAGTGCTAATGGCTAACCCGGCAACCGGAAATCTGGAGATTAACCCGTTGTATCCGGTAATTCATTCGAATCCGGCTCCGGTATCACCATCGTCACCGTCAGTTAGTTCTCCGCGACTAGGTAGTGTTCAGCGCGTCAGGGTTCGGGTCACCCGAAACCAGCGTACAGCTCATGATGATTACACACCGGAAGAGGTCAAGAATTATCACGACGGTTTCAACGTTCGCGTGCTTCACCAGGCTGCATTGCAAGCCAGCGTTCAGCACGGTGTTCAGAAAGCCCAGCGTTTCTTGAAACCGAATGCCCAGTTGCACGCTTTAGGTTTGGTCGTCACGAAACACGGTAATTACTTCGTGGTGATTAACGGTCATCGAATTGCCTATTTACGTGCCGATAAGAATTTGGTAAAAATCTTAGGATTATGATTTAAATTCAAATTAATTTAAGGTCCCGCCGATTGAATTCGGCGGGATTTTTGTTTTACCAAATTAATTCAATCAAGTTTTCCTTATCCAAATCGATTGTGCTAGAATCAGTTTGGATGAATCTAGATTGTCCACAGTGTTGCTTTAGATCGCTGGATAAGACAATCCTGAAACGAAAGAAGGATTTTATGATGTACAACAAGCAAGAGTTCAGCAAGCTGAACGACAAGAAAGTCTTGCACAAAGTCAAGAAGCACTGGGTTGTCATGAGTATGGCACTCTTGGGCATGCTTGGCGTCGGTGCGGCTTCCCACGTTCAAGCTCATGCGGACTCGACGCCTCAGGGGCAGAGCAGTCAGCCTCAACAAAATCAAAAGCAGCATACATACACTTTGACGAATGATCATTCATCAAAGCAAATTACTGCTCAAGCGCACCAATTAACGAATCAATTGGTGCAGCACCAGATGCTGACGGCTGATAATCGTGCTCAGCCGAACCGGACGACCCACACTCCGCATCAGCAACCGAGTCAGTTGCATCAGGCTACTCCGAAGTTGAACCAGCAGCGTCCGCAGGTTAAGCGAGCCAATAACGCGTTTAATACCTTGGACTTAAACCACGGCGGCAAAGCTGGTCAAGCCCGCGCCTGGAATTTTGTTCAATCCGGAATGTCTAATCACGATTTTGATCCGAATGGTCGATCAACTAACCATTTGGAAGGTTTTGACGGTAACGATACCCATGATCGCCAGGCGTTTTACCATAATTTGCCGTATTATTCCGCTAGTCAAGTGAAGTCCTATGCTCATTATTTAGGCATTAAGCTGCCTAATGTGTCACAGCACCGGGACTCGCAAACTACTCAATATGATCAGACGACTGACCAGCAGGCTGACGAAAATCACGATGCACTTAGGCAGTCCCGTGATTTTAGCGTGGTCGGCGCCACACCGTCCCGCATTGATAGTGACGGGTTAGCAAATGAAGAGCAATTAGGCACCATGTGGAAAAATGGTCAGGTCGCTCATACTAGTTGGGATAGCGGTACTAAAACGTTGACCATTAGCAACGGGATTATTGCCCCGGGTAGCAATGGTGACATGAACGTCAGTAATCAGAACGGAACCGGAAGTTCGATCTCAAGTTTTAGTAACAATAACGGGATTGATTATACCAAAGCTGCTGGCGCCAATAAGATCGTTTTCCATAACGCAATCGCACCCGAAAATAGTTCTAACTTACTTAATTTAGGTAACGTTAATTCAGTTCAGGGTAATTTAGACGTTAATCACGTTACTAACATGAATGATTTCTTTAAAAATAATAACGAAAGTGTTAGTAACCAGGTTACTTACAAGTATTCCGACGGTAACCAGAATCTGATGAATAAGACTGAGCAATTGAGTGATGACCCAAGTGCCCACGGTTTCATGGATTTACCAAGTGGTGACGTGATTCCGGCTAGTCAGAGATCTACGGACGAAGACCAGCTGAATCATCCAACCTGGACCGCGGCCAATGTCAATTTAAGTAACGGGAAACTCAGTTTAACCCGCAAAACGTCGTTTGATTTTCAGGTTGCAAAATTATCTAACGCCTACCGTTACGTTTACCAATGGAACGGCAGTGACGTTAAAGATGCTAACGGTAGTGATTATAGCGAAACGTTGCAGCCTGCCGAAGATGATAATAATTTACCGGGTCATCCGTCCGGTTACAGTTATTATAATCCGGGTCCCGTTACTCAAAAGGCCAACCAGGATTATACTTACCAGGGCAAAACTTACCACGGCACGATTACCACGAACGTGATTGAATTAGCGAAGAATCGAAACACCAACGAATTTGATTATTCAGACGTCAATACCGGTCACGTAACCAATAAAAATGGTAATGATACCAGTAAGGCTCTGTCATCACTGGTGCCAAATAGTGATAAAGCGTTAAATCAGACGCTGCCGTCACCAACCAGAAGTACCGGTGAAGGTGATTTCTATCGATTAAGTGACCAGAACGATGCTTCAGTGTTAAGTAACCGGAGCGACGCACCAGTTTATTATGGTAAATATAATCAATACCAGATTCAGGTTGCTCCCAAAAAGTCCGCGACGATTTACCATTACGTAGACGAGAATGACGGTAGCGGCTTGGGTGCATATTCTGTTCAGCAACCTGCTGATACTACCGATTCGGTTTCAAGCTTCAACCACGTTTCAAATAGCGGTTATCACGTTAATACTTCGATTAAATACCAAGGCCAAAACGACGGGATCAAGAGTGATGATCATCAAAGTGACCAACAGTATCGGTATCAAGGTAATGATTACGTTGGCAACATCGATCGATACACCGTTGAGGCAATCCCAGCCGTTAACGCTAATCAATACACTTTCCATTACGGCAATTCAAAGACCGAAATCGTTAACGTACCGCAAGCTTATAGCGACGTGCCGGAAATCCCAAATGATTTGAGCTCGAATTACTATTTCGATTCCAATAATAGTCAAAACAAAAACTGGAACCGGCCTGGCAACTCAATTTCTAACCAGACTTACCAGATTAATGGTAAATCTTATTACGGCAATTTGGCACCGCACAACGTTTACTTGACGCCGGTTAAGCAGAACGTGCCGATGAACATCATTGAGTTCACTTACACCCCGACTTCTGGTTCTAACCAGGGCAAGAAGCTGGTGATCGGCACCCAAGAGACCCGCTTGGGTCAGCTCAAGGATTCTGACGTCAAGAGTGCTTATAGTGATTGGTCCAAGACCACTAAGTATTACGTTAACGCTAAGCCGCTGGGTGCTAGTAACGCTGAAGAAGTGGCTAGTGCTCCGAACCAGAATTATGAAATTGGTAACACCGTTTATAACGGGCCAACCGTGACTTACCAAGTTGCGTTGAAGCCAGCTGAAGGTGGTAACCAGAACGGGATTAACGGTCAGCCGAACGTCCCGGTCAATGGTGACCACGTGATCGGTCATCTAGCCATTCCGGTGTATAAGGGCGCTAATGGTGACTTCAGTAATTTAGTTGGCCAGATTCCTTTGAACTTCAATACGCCGCTTGATGAACAGGACGGTAAAGCCGTTCCGGATGACAGTAACCCGATTCAAGTGGGCTCAATTTATAACTTGTCACTGAACGAACCGTGGATGCAGAACTACATTCGTTCCCAGTTCTTTGACGGTGACGGTTATCGTGAAAACGACGCGAGTTTGACGAGCAAGTCCAGCCGGTCTGATTTTACGAACGAACAGAACCCGTCGGAAATCAGCCTTCAGTTCAAGAACGTCGCCACGGTAGTCAGTGATAACGGTGACCCGACCAAAGACAAGAATGATAACCACCTTGATCTCTGGATGGGCGTCGACGGCAAGCCAAGTGACATGCGCGACGTTGCCAGAGTATACGGTCGATTAAGCTACGAACCGCAGTCTAATCCGGCAACCGGTGAACTTCCTGACTTTACGATTGACAGCATTGATTGGCACAAGACGCCGCAGAACAATCTGACTGGTGATCAAGACCTTCAGGCGGATGCCGTTAATTCAGCCGACGCTAAAGACGTGACGACCGGTAACACCGCGAAAGCCAAGGGTAATCCGGTCAGCTTGCACTACACGTTCGCGACGAACGAAACGGCCCACCTGTTCTATTCCAACGTTGATGGTGACTTGATTGATGCGAATAAATCTGACAAATTATCGTCACCGCGGGTCATCAGCAATATTGACGGCCATAACGTTGAAGGTGGTTTCGGCCACGTGATCGTTTGGAAAGACGGTCCGCACGCCGGTGAAGCGCTTTCGGACGCCAGTGCCGAAAAGTACCAGGACGCTTTAGAACCGTTTGCCCAGAGACTTAGTAATCAAGATCCGGGTGTCGTTCGTGACGGAAGCAACTTAGTTAACAGTCCCCTAAAGGGCTCAAGTGACGGGATTGATCCAAAGTACTCGATCGATTACGCACCGCGGACGTTCAAGACTTACACGAAAGACCCGAATGGTGACGCCATTATTTTTGATAATCGCGTCCGGAGTACCGCTAATCCGAGTCTGAATATTACTAACGGTAATCAATTCAGTACTTACGATTCGGTTAATAAACTGAATGGCAAGTCCGACCTACCGCTTAACAACAACGGCAATCCGGTTCATTTCGTAGTCGCACCCGCCCAGGATCACGATCCGATTAAGAACGGTGATAGTGCGTTCTTCACGCCGTTCGCTGATCAACTGCCGCATCATCGCGCTCAGGACGGTTCCCACTGGTTCTCATTGGATCCGCAGCACGTCGATAGTGACGTTAAGCCGGGCTACGTGCCGATGAGTGATTACATGACCGAACACGGTACTTTTGATAAAAACGGCATGTTCGTGCCCGACACTTACGAGTCGACTAACGAGCCGACGAACCTGAAGTGGGGACGTTCAAAAGTCAACATTGTCTTCGTCAAAGTCCATGACGACGGTACCACTTCTGATGAAAACGCCACAGTGCCTTACTACCCGAGTGTCAAGCATGATGATTACATTGGTAAAAACGTACCGTTCACTAGTCAGGATTACGCTAAGTTTGCGCCGAGTGATTTGACCCGGGAAGGTTATCGTTTGGACGTTAACGCGAACGGGGCTCGTCTTCTGGATCCAACAACCCAGGGCTTTGCCGTGCCAAACGGTAACGGAACGGCTTACGTTTACGTATCGAAGGCCGGCTCGAATTCTAACGTGCCGAGCGCTAGTGACCGCTATGAACCGGTGCATGCGTTTAACGTCAACCCGAACTTTCAACCGGGTCAGAGAATCAACTCGAACAACAATCCGTTTGAACCGATTCCGTCTGATGTGCCAGACACTCCGGAGAACCCGAACGCTAATCATCATCACAACGTCATTCCGAGTCCGAACCATCATTACTTCGACCAGAATAATCCGTCAGCTCACGGTGGCATGGTTCCTGAAGGACCGTACGGCTGGTTGCCGAGCAATGAAGTTCCCGCGGTTCAGGCTTCGTTCCCGATTAGCTTCAAGCTAGCCGGAAACGATGGCGGTCGTCAGATGAGTGACACGATCCCGATTTCGATTGACATTAATTATAATCAGGTGACTAACAAAACTTACACGATCAGTAACCAGAATATTCGGGAAGCCATCGTTAATTATGCTTTATCGCATGGTTATACCGATAAAGATGGTCAAGCTCAGGATCTGGTTTATGATTCGATCATGCGGACCCCGAACAGTGCTTACCGGCCGATTCAGTACCAGATTCAGAACGATGGTGGCAAATACAAGATTGTCTTGGTGAACGGCAATACCGACGCCGGTCAATTTATGTACACGCCATCGAACGCCATCATTAATTACGAAGGTGCTGTATACCAGCGAAACGCTAGTGACCAAATGATCTTGATGGATCCGAAGACTCATCAGCCGATCATGCCAGGCCAGGTTGATGCGTATAACCGGCCGAACGTGAACGGTGACGATTCCACCAGTGTTGAATCAGTGCTTGCTGAAGGCTACCAGGGCATGCAGCTTAATCTAGCCAACAAAGACATTCGACAGTTGTTTACCGCAACTGGCTGGTCAGTTGACCAGATGAAGAACGAAAAGATGGCGCCGTTTACCTTGGAAGGCTTTGACAAGAACTACTTCAAATATAACGATTCGAACGCTCCGCATAATTCAGATAAGAAGTACAACCCAACCATTGGTCAAGGCGGTGATCTTATTGGTGGACTGGTCTTCAGGCACCACAAGTATCACAACTTTTACAATCAGAACAGCTTCAACAATGATTTGGTTGAATCCGATGAATTAAACGACGAAAAACTTGAGAATAATCAGATCGGGGCCCCGAACCAGCCGAATAACGGTCAGATCGTAATTAACGGTTTGACTCTGGACTATAACGGCAACGGGAGCTCCGGAACCGTTAGCTACAAGAACTCTCAGGGTTCTAAAGTTGACGTCGGCACTTACAGTTCTACAAGCGGCGGGACCCTGACTTACAATTTGAGTCCGAATAATAACAACACGACGTTAACTAACGGCACTCCCGATCCAAACAGTTCGCAGTACCGGATAACCGATCCCCATACCGGTAATCTAATGATTGATCCGACTGCTGAAGGTTTGAAGCCAAACGGGAGTGGTCCGTCGCTGAGTTCGGTTCGGCTCGGGATGACGAGGATCCCGGTTCGAATTCGTCGTCAGTCGGCTAATAATCAGTCGAGTCAGCTTTTGAATGCTACTGCTGGTTTAGTTAACGATACCGCTAATCGAACTGGTCAATCCACTAGTTCGGTTCTGAATCATTTGGAACACCGAATTAATCACCTCGCTAATCAGAACGTGCCGATGACTAAGACTTACGTTCCGCAGGATTTGCGCAACGTTCCAAACGGCTTTGCCATTCGGATCAAAGCAAATTCACTACCGATGTATGCGGGGACTAAGCTTCAGTTTACCGGTCGCAAATTCCGGGCTGGTCAGGTGATTGATGCTTCAAAGCTAGTACCGATTAACCACACTTATTACTTTGTGATTCGTGATCATCATCAGGTCGGTTACGTTCGTGCTAATCGAGATTCGGTTGAAGTGATCAAGCGTCGTTAATTATTAAGATTTGAATTTAAAAAAGTCCGTTGAAAGACGGGCTTTTTTATTTTGGCTAGTTTTTGTTAAAATAAAGACATCTCGTGATTTCTGTTTTTTAGAAAGAAGGTTAAGCATGCTGAAACGATTAGGTCAATGGGTTTATCAAAATAAGTATAAAACCCTATTGATTTGGCTAGTGGTCCTGGTGGCCTTGATTGGTACCATGATGGGGATCGGGACTCACTACAATTCGGACCTTAAAATTTCCGGGGTTCCGTCAACTAATATCCAGGGTACTCTGGAACGTGAATTTCACCAAAACCCGAGTGCCGGGACGATGAAAGCCGTGATTAAGAATCACCATGGGGTCGATCGTTCGCAAATTAAACGGGCGGTTAATCACTCGATCCACCGAGTTGATCGGCAGTCCGGTATTAAGTCGGTCGCGAATCCTTACGCTAGTCAGATTATAAGTAAGGACCACAGCACTACATACGTGAACGTTACGTTCAAAAAGGACGCAAACGCGGTTTCCCAGTCGAAAATTCACGCGATCGAACGTGATTTTAATAACTTGAAACACACCGGTTCGAAAATCGCGTTTTCCGGAACGGTTCAGGTCAACCCGCTTGCGGTCGGGGAACTACCTGAAATTATCGGGATGATCATCGCGTTCGTCCTGTTGCTGATTCTGTTCCGTTCGTTCGTGGCGGCCGGCTTACCGGTGATTAGTGCTTTGGTTGGCTTGCTAAGCGGAATCGGTTTAGTTGGAATCGGCAGTCGGTTCTTGACGATCAATAACTTTGCGTCGACCTTGACCGCCATGCTGAGTTTAGCGGTCGGAATTGATTACGCGCTGTTCATTTTGAACCGATACAAGACCGATTTGAAAGAATTCCACGGGGATCAGAAATCAGCGCTGGGCAATGCCGTTAGTGAAGCTGGTAAATCGGTAATCTTCGCCGGTTGCACGGTAATCATTGCCGTTTGCGGTCTGAGCTTAATTAAAATTAGTTTCTTAACTCAGATGGGCTTTTCCGCCGCAGTCGGGGTGTTGTTCGCGCTCTTCTCGGCTTTGACGTTATTACCAGCACTAATTACCTGTGCTAAGCGCCACATCAAGCCGAACGCGAAGGATACCGCCACGATGGTCAAGCACCCGAACGGCTTCAGTCGCTTTCTGGTTAACCATTCGGTGATCGCCAGTGTGATCGCGCTAGTCATTTTGCTAGTGTTCGCGTTCCCGGCTCGCAACATGCGGCTCGGAATGCCGTCGGACGGTTCTAACCCGAAGTATCAGACTTCTCGACAGGCTTACGATACTTTAGCTAATAAATTTGGCGCCGGAATTAATTCACCGTTAATTGACGTGATTAAGCTGAACCCGAACGTTTCGAAGACTGTTCAACGCCGTCAAATTAACCGAATTACCAGTCACGTTCAGAAAATGAAGGGTGCCAAGACGATCGTGCCGATGGTCAATAAGCCGAAGGCAAAACGGATTGAAGCCCAGATGGCAGCCCAAGCGAAAGCCAAACTGGCTTCACCGCAGACCCAAATGGCGTTAAAAGCTAAGTTAGCACCGATTGTGAAGGCTAAAACGGCTCAACAGTTGCAAAAGCATCCTAAGCTCGCTAAGGATCCGCAAGCCGCTCAAGTAGTTGGCAATCAAGTTAAAGCTAAGGTCGTTCAGCAGTTTAAGCAGCAAGCGAAAGCCAAAGTGGTTAAACAGGTTAAAGCCGTCGTAATGGCCAAGGCCGTTTCGAAAGTCAAGAAGAGCCACGACGGTAAATACGCCATCATGACGATTTTACCGAAACGTGATTCCCAGTCGGTTGAAACTTCCAATTTGGCGAATCATTTAAAGAGTTACGGTAAATATACGCAGCGTCATTATCACGCTAAGATGACGCTAACCGGGATTAACGCCATTAACCTGGATACGGTCAATAAGTTGAACCACGCGATTCCGCTGTTCGCGACGATCATTATCGTAATCGCGTTTATCTTGTTGATGATCGCGTTCAGATCGCTGCTGATTCCGCTCGTTGCCATGGTCGGCTTCGGCTTATCATTGCTAGCTTCGTTCGGTTTAATGACGACCGTGATGCAGGAAGGCTACTTCAAAGGCCTCTTCGGTATTAGTAAAGGCGCGCCGATCGTAGCGTTCTTGCCGGTCATCATCATCGGCATTTTGTTCGGGCTTGCCATGGACTACGAAGTCTTTATGGTGTCCAGAGCTCGTGAAGAATACGCGAAAACGCATGATAATCAGCGGTCGATCCTGGTTGCCATTCAGGATAGTGGACCGGTTGTTATTACTGCCGCTTTGATTATGATTTCGGTCTTCGGCAGTTTCGGCCTAAACAGTAACCCGACGATCAAGTCAATTGCCTTTGGTTTGGCCTTCGGGGTTCTGTGCGATGCCTTTTTGGTTCGCTTAATTATTGTTCCAGCGATGATTAAGTTGTTCGGAAAGGCAAACTGGTGGTTCCCGGGTCACCATAATAAGTAGAATTTAGGAATTAAAAATAAAGCATCCTCAGAATAAAATTCTGGGGATACTTTTTGATTTTTGAAAGAACGGCTCAAAATAATAATTAATTCCTAATAAACTTCGCAATTCGTTTCGCCATCAGATGGTACGTTGCTCGCGTCGGGTGAAGATGGTTGTCATTTAAACGTTGCTTAAAGTTCTGGTCAGTAATTAGCGGTTGTGGATCGGCTTCCCAGTTTAAAAACGGAACTTTAAGTTTGCGATAAGTTTGACCCAGAGTGGTCAATAATTCTCTGAAGGTGTATCCAGCGGCGCATTTGATTTGGTCGTCGTTGTGCATTCGGTCGTAACGGGTTAGCGGCAAGATTCCCCAAATCTTCACCTGTGGATAATTTTTCTGAATAAATTTAACGTTTTGCTTTAAAACGCGACTGATTTTATCGAGGCCGTTGTGAGAGTGACCATAGTCGTTGGTTCCGTAAAATAGCAAGGCACCGTCGTATTGGGGAAAGTGAATGTTGTGGATCTGACTGGTCATGTCGCCTAGAAACGGTCCGGACAATGTGGCCCCGTCAAAACCCTGGTTGATCACTTTCTGGTGAATAATTTTTTCGAGTTCCTGTGGATAGGTTCCGGTAAATAGATCGTGATACCCATCGAAACCACGGGTAAGTGAATCGCCGAGTGCAACTAACATCTAATGGCTTCTTTCAATTAATCTAGTACGTTAGCTAAAGGTAAACTGAATGTATTGAGCAACCATTCCAAAGGATTGGCCGTCAACAACCCCCAATTTTTGATTGTAAGGGGTCGAGCTAATGATTAACGCTGACCGACGCTTCTTACTTTCATTAGGTAACGTCCTTTCTCAAAATAATTGTATATAAATTACGTAGTAATTACAATCAAGATAGTATTAGTTTGATATTTATTTTATAATTATATGGACGCCCTTGGCAGGGATGGGATCTTATTAGCATTTGCTGATAAGGTCCCTTTTCCAGTTATGGTATAATAATTATAAAATGATTTTAGCTAAAAGGATTTTTGAATGAATTTTCGTCGAGTAGTAATTGTGGACATGGCTTCGCTCGGGATCGGGGCGGCCCGTGACGCAACTAAATATGATTCTACCGATGCCGATACGCTCGGCCATTTAGATGCCCAGTATCTTCTGGACGTTCCGACTTTTCAGCAACTGGGGCTGGGCAATATTCAGCGTTCACGTCCGTTACTGACGATTCCGTCAATCAGCCAGCCCCACGGTTTTTACGGTCGATTGAAAGTCATGAGTCGTTCGAACGCCCGTGACGCCAGTTTGCGAGAAATGTTTGATTTTAACCAGCCACTGCGAACGTTAAGTCTCTTTAATCATCTGGCTCGGTGCCGTTACAACACCGTCATTATTTCGCGGTTCATCAGTTATCTCGCTAATCAAGATTGCTGCACCCAGATTCAGGAGGCCGATGATAACACCGCGTTCAAAACGTTGGTGGCCCAGCTCCAGCAAATGGATACCGGTCTGCTTTATTTGCAGGTTCCCGAATTACCAGCGGCCGCCGAGCAGAAAGATGTTCAGGGCTACGCAGCCCGGTTAGCGATCGTTGATAAACAAGTTGAATTGCTAATGTCAAAATTAACCAGTACCGATTTACTGGTTCTGACTTCTAGTTTTGCGAACGACCCGACGATTCATCGCTGCCAGATTACCCGCGAATATTTACCATTGTTACTTTATACTCCGGGAATTGAAGTTGGGGGATCGCTCGGCACTCATCCGGCTGGCGACGTCGCGATTACTTTGATTGATAATTTTGGCCTCGCCAGTTCTAAGTTGTCGAAACGGCATAATTTGCTGACTAAACTTAAAGCACGCTTCTGATTAAGGAAGGTTAATTGTGAAAATCTTGGATAACCCGTTTCTGAATAAAGGAACGGCTTTTACTGATGACGAACGGCGCCGGTTCCATTTAGAAGGAATGCTGCCGCCAAAAGTTCAAACGCTGGCTGAACAAGTCAACCGAACTTATGCTCAATTTCGGGGTCAGACTAGTTCGTTAGCCAAGCGCCAGTTCTTGATGACAATTTTTAACGAAAACCGAGTCCTGTTTTTTCAGCTTTTTAGCCAGCATTTGGCCGAAATGATGCCGATCGTTTACGATCCGACCATCGCGACTGATATTGAAAAGTATAGTGACCTTTTTGTGAAACCGCAGGGCGCGGCTTACCTGTCGATTGATACCCAGGATTCCGAAGCGGCAATCGAACGGGCGTTACGAAATGCGGCTCGCAATCGCTCAATCCGCTTAATCGTGGTGACCGATGCGGAGGCCATTTTAGGCATCGGCGACTGGGGTGTTAACGGGGTTGACATTGCGGTTGGTAAACTAATGGTTTACACCGCTGCTGCCGGCATCGACCCGAGCCAGGTTCTGCCGGTTAGTTTGGACGTTGGCACCAATAATTCAAAATTATTAAAAGATCCTGATTATTTGGGTAATCGTCATTCCCGGGTCACTGGTCAAAAGTATTTACGGTTCGTTGATCGGTTCGTAAAGGTCGCCGAAAAAATGTTCCCGCACCTTTACTTACATTTTGAAGATTTCGGTCGGGAACACGCGGCGAAATTACTGGATCGTTATCGAAAACGGTTCCCAGTCTTTAATGATGATGTGCAGGGGACCGGGATCGTAATTCTGGCTGCAATTCTGGGTGCGCTCCGGATTGCTCACGAAAAATTAATTGACCAGCGCTACCTGTGTTTCGGCGCCGGCAGTGCCGGTGCCGGAATTGTCGACCGGATCTACCGCGAATTTATCAGGGCTGGGTTGTCGCCGTCTGAAGCTCGCCGTCATTTTTACTTAGTTGATCAGCAGGGCTTGCTGTTCGACGACGATCCGCACTTGACGCCGGAACAGCGACCGTTTGCTAGAAAACGGGGTGAATTTGCGCATCCCGAAAAATTGAATAATTTATTGTCAGTCGTCAGCGCGGTTCACCCGACAATTATGGTAGGAACTTCAACCTGTGCGGGCGCTTTCAGCCGGTCGGTTGTTAAAGAAATGGCGAAATTTACCAAGCGGCCGATCATTATGCCAATCTCGAACCCAACTCAGCTGCTGGAAGCTAAAGCAAGCGACATTTTAAAGTGGACACACGGTCGAGCGTTGGTGGCGACCGGGGTTCCGAGTCCTGACGTCGCCGTTTCTGGAGTTACCTACCGGATCGGTCAGGCCAACAACGCGTTAGTTTATCCGGGGCTTGGCTTGGGAGTCTTGGCCGCTCACGCGAAACGATTGAGTGACGGGATGATCTCGGCGGCCGCGCATTCACTCGGGGGCTTGGTTGATTTTAACCGACCCGGCGCCGCGGTCTTGCCACCGGTTAGTAAACTAAACCAGTTTTCGTTGAACGTGGCGCGGGCCGTGGTCAAAAAAGCAGTCTCGCAGGGCTTAAATCAAATCCCGATTAAGGACGTTCACGCGGCGATTCAAAAGGTGTTCTGGCGGCCCCAATACAAAAACCCGCTATGACTCGTTTGCCATAGCGGGCTAATGATTTGTCGAATCGAATTATTATTGATGATTCTTCAAACGCTTGATCCCGATTCCAGTAAAGCCACTGATGATTGAGAAAATCGGGGACAACAAACTGAAGAAGACGAACGGAACGTAACGGAACGGTGAGATATTTAAGGTGGTACTGACGAAAGCTCCGGCAACGCCCCACGGGATTAAGTAGTTGATCACAGTTCCACCATCTTCTAGGGCCCGGCTTAAAGCAACCGGTGCTAAACCGCGTTTCTTAAAGATCGTGTTGAAGGCGCTGGCTGGCAAAACTACCGATAAGTATTGTTCACCGATGAAGAAGTTAACCCCGATTCCGGAGCAAATCACGGCGGTGATTAACGCGCCAGTGCTGTGCATGTGTCTAGATAACGGGATCATCACGGCGCGAATGACGCCTAAATGCGATAATAAACCACCGAGGGCTAACGCAATCAAGACTAATGATAAAGTTCCCATCATGCTGTTGATGCCACCCCGGCTTAGCAGGGTGTCAACGGTGTGGTTACCGGTCGTGGACTTGAAACCGTTGACTAGGACGTCATTCCACTTACTGATCCCGAAGTGGGGATGTTCGATAGTTAACATTCCGGAAGACACCAGGATGTTAATGAATAACGAAGAAACGGTGGGGACGTGACCCCAGGCGCAAATGCACAGTAACGCAACGGGAACGATCGCCCACCAGGTTACGCTGAAGTGCTGATCTAAGGTCTGAATGACTGCGTGAACGTGTGCTAAACTAGCTGAATGATTGGTTCGACCGATCAAGCAGAATAATATAAAGCTGCCGACTAACGCCGGAATGGTGGACCACATTAAGTTCTTAATGTGCTTCATTAAATCAGCGCCCACCACGGCAGCCGACAAATTATCGGTCGCTGACAGCGGGGATGATTTATCACCAAAAATGGCACCACAGAGGACTGCTCCGGCGACCATGGCGGGATCAATATGCATCGTGAGGCCCATGCCCATGAACGCAACGCCTAACGTTGAAATTACGGTAAAGGCACTGCCGATGAACGAACCCACGATTGCCGTGACGATGAACGCTGACGGCAGAAACCAACGAACACTAATTAGATGAAAACCGAAGACCATCAAGCTCGGAATTACACCTGACGCAATCCAAATTCCGATTAAGGCCCCGATCAGGATGAAAATCAGGAACGGTACGATCCCGTCTTTGACGCCGCTCACGAAGCCTTGGTCAATTTGCTTCCATTTAGTTCCCCGGGCTTTGGCCCAGGCGATGATAATCATGATACTAATTAAGATGGGAACTTCGGGCGGAATCTTAAAACCGATCACGCAGACTCCCATGATAACTAGGATTGCTAGAAGAAGTAGCAAACCTTCTTTTAAACTTACCCGTTTTAATTTAGACATGGTATTCAACTCCTTTGAAAATGTCCTTTCTAGTAACAAAAAACCTCACAGCTAAATTCAATTAACTGTGAGGTTTAATCTTTATGTATTAAATTGATTATCTACACAGTCAATTGAAATTGATCCGTGCAGGTAAATCACTATTTATTTAACACGGGTCATAGTTTAATTAAATTGATAATCGAAACTATAACCCAGATAAAGTGCCGACCATAAGTTATTGTTTAGATTTAATTGTGAACGATTCATAATCAGCACTTCCTTAATTAATTTAAAAATACCTAACATTTAAAATATTAGATTGATTGTTGATTAATGTCAAATTTTTGAGAAATCCGGCTTCCCGGGCTTTTGGGGAATGAACTTAATTAGATTTTGCGAATTTCGTTAATAATTATGTTAAAATAATGTCGTAAAATTCATTTTCGGGAGGTTTTTGATGAGTCCGGATCAGTTTGCTGCGGCGCTAAAAAAATTTGGAATCGTTTTAACAAATCGGCAGCAACGTCAATTTGCGATGTATTACCGGATTCTGGTTCAAGCGAATCGAAAGGTTAATCTGACGACGATCACTAGTAAACCTGAAGTGTATTTAAAGCATTTCTACGATTCATTGACCCCAGCACGGTTTGTTGAAAAACTCCGGCATCATCATTTGACGGTTTGTGACGTCGGTTCCGGCGCCGGCTTTCCGTCATTACCGCTTAAAATCGTTTTTCCGCAGCTGCGGGTGACGATCGTTGATTCTTTAAACAAACGAATTAATTTTTTACGTCAATTAATTGGACGTTTAGGCCTTAAAAACGTTTCACTAGCTCACTCCCGAGCCGAAGATTTTGGTCGGTCGGTTAAGCACCGAGAACGCTACGATTTCGTAATCGCCAGGGCCGTTGCCAAATTAAACGTTTTGAGTGAATTTTGTTTGCCGCTGGTTAAAGTTGGTGGCCAATTCGTGGCGATGAAATCGATTCAAGCCGCTGAGGAATTGCGTCACGCCCGGTTTGCAATTCAAACTTTGGGTGGCTGTGTTGTCAACCAGCGGGTTTTTAAATTACCAAATTCTGATGAAATTCGGAATTTAATCGTGATTCGGAAACAAAAGCGCACGCCGGCTAAGTATCCACGTCGAGCCGGGATTCCGAATCGTCGGCCGCTAATCAAATAGTAAGGAAGTGTCTTTATGGCGTACGTGATCTCAATCTCGAATCAAAAGGGTGGCGTTGGTAAGACCACTACGGCAGTTAATCTGGGTGCTGATCTAGCGGTCCTGGGCAATCGAGTCCTGGTTGTCGATATGGATGCCCAGGGTAGCGCTACTGACGGACTCGGCATTAATAAGTCGAATCTACATGAAAGTACGTACGACGTTTTGGTTTACCAAAAACCGATCAAAAAGATTATTAAACATGCTTATCATAACTTGGACGTTGCGCCCGCGACGGATCAGCTTTATGGTGCTGGGGTCCAGCTAACGAACGTGAACGCCCGGGAACAGCATTTGAAAGTGGCAATTCAGGCGGTTCAGAATGATTATGATTATATCTTAATTGATTGCCCGCCGTCGTTAGGATTGATTACGATTAACGCGTTTTGCGCCAGCAATTCGGTGCTGATTCCGGTTCAAAGTGAATACTATGCTTTGGAAGGACTTTCCTATTTATTTAATACGGTAAAAGTAATTTGCGAATATTATAACCCGACTTTTCGAATTGAGGGCATCTTAATCACGATGTTTTACTCCCAAACGAAATTGAGTAAACAGGTTACCGAAAACATTCGACGTGAATTTCGTTCGAAATGTAACGTTTACCAGACGGTGATCCCGCACAACATTCGGTTAGCGGAAGCACCGAGTCATAAAGAACCGATTTATAAGTATGATAAAAACTGCAAGGGCTCGAAAGCTTACATGCAGCTAACGAAGGAAGTGCTGAAAGCTCATGGCGAGTAAACAAAGGGGCTTAGGTCGCGGCCTTGACGCTCTGTTTGCTGACAATCACGTCAGAACTGGCGGTCGGCAGCAGGTAGTTCAGATTAATTTAAATCAATTAGTGCCTAATCCGTATCAGCCCCGGGTCCGGTTCGACCGGAAATCGTTAGAAGAATTGGCCCGTTCAATTCGAGAAGACGGGGTTTTTCAGCCGATTATCGTTCGGCATTCGATCAAACGGGCTGATCAATACGAGATCCTGGCTGGTGAACGCCGCTGGCGAGCTTCAAAGTTAGCTCACCGGTCGAAAATTCCCGCAATCATTCGCGACGCGACCGATGAACAAATGATGGAAATTTCCGTTTTGGAAAATTTACAGCGGGAAGACTTGACGCCGCTTGAAGAGGCTAGGGCTTACAACACTCTAATCACCAAATTAAATTTAACTCAAGCTCAGGTTTCACGACGGTTGGGAAAAAGTCGGCCGTACATCGCGAATTATCTTCGCCTTTTGAGCTTGCCAATCGTGGTGAAGCAGATGCTTCAGGATCGGCAGTTGTCGATGGGGCAAGCTCGAGCGTTATTGTCAATTCGGAACCGTCGCCAGTTGATCGCGATTGCTAAAAAAGCTTGTCAGCAGCACTTGACCGTTCGGGAAATCAATTCGCTTGCTAAAGCGCCGGTTAAACGCCGTCGAAATCCACGGCCCAAATCACCGTTCGTTCGGGAAACCGAAGATCAGCTGCAAGATAAATTTGGCACTCGGGTATTAATTAAGGATCACCGCAAAAAAGGTAAGATTGAAATTAATTACACTTCACATGCTGATTTAAACCGAATTCTAAAGATTTTAAACGTCAACCTAGATTGATTGTGAGGGATCTTTGATGAAATATGGATTGCACGACATTGTTCAGATGAAGAAACCGCACCCGTGCGGAGCTAACCGCTGGCGGATCATTCGAATGGGCGCTGACATTAAGATTCAGTGCTTGAATTGTCACCATATCGTGATGATTAGTCGTCGGCGGTTCGAACGAAAATTGAAAAAGGTTCTAAAAAAAGCACCCGTCGCGGTTCGAAAGCGTAAATTTTTATAGAAAGAATGGATTAGTTATGGCATTAACAGCTGGAATCGTGGGCTTGCCAAATGTTGGTAAGTCAACGTTATTTAACGCAATTACTAAGGCCGGAGCAGAAGTGGCGAATTATCCGTTCGCCACGATTAAACCGAACGTGGGTACCGTCGCCGTCCCCGATCCGCGGTTAAAGCGGATTCAGCAGATTATTCCGGCTAAAAAGTTAACCCCGACCACCTTTGAATTTACCGACATTGCCGGAATCGTGAAGGGTGCCAGTAAGGGTGAAGGCCTTGGCAATAAGTTCTTGGAAAACATTCGGCAGACCGACGCGATCGTTCACGTCGTCCGGGCGTTTGACGACGATAACATCACGAGCGTAACCGGTAAGGTGGATCCGGTCGACGACATTAACACCATTAACCTGGAATTAAGCATTGCCGATTTGGATTCAGTTAATAAACGACTCGGCAAAGTTAAGCGGGCCGCGAAGGGCAGTAAAGCTGCCAAAGCTGAATTGGCGGTCTTAAAGAAAATCAAACCCGTTTTAGAAAAGGGC
The DNA here is from genome assembly GCA_934216625.1 of uncultured Lactobacillaceae bacterium. Classification (GTDB taxonomy): domain Bacteria; phylum Bacillota; class Bacilli; order Lactobacillales; family Lactobacillaceae; genus Acetilactobacillus. The sequence goes on along the minus strand of CAKQCC010000001.1, from coordinate 7,103 downwards.
GGCTCGGTTCGCTCAATCCCGTTTGACAAAGACGAACGCAAAATCGTCAAGGGCGAATTCTTATTAACCTCGAAACCGGTCATTTACGTGGCGAACATCGGTGAAGACTACATGGCTCACCCCGAAAAATCGAAGTATTATCGTCAGGTCAAGAAATACGCGGATGCTCACCATGCTCAAGCGCTAGGAATCGCCTGCGCCGCTGAAGAACAGATTGCACAACTGGACGGTAAAACCCAGCTTGAATTTCTGAAGAGCGAAGGCGTTGACGAACCCGGTTTGAATAAATTGATCCGGGCTTCTTATAAGATGCTGGGCCTTGAAACCTTCTTCACGGTCGGCGGTAAGGAAAACCGGGCTTGGACTTACATGAAGGGTGCCAAGGCTCCGCAAGCGGCCGGCAAAGTTCATTCTGATATGGAACGGGGCTTTATCCGGGCTGAAATTATTCACTACGCTGATTTAGACAAATACGGTAGCGAAGATAAAGTTAAAGAAGCCGGTAAATTAGAACTTGAAGGTAAGGATTACGTCATGCACGACGGTGACATTGCTTACTTCAGGTTCAACGTTTAATAGAAGGCGATTGAATGTCAGAAGAAGAGATGGAACGTCGGAACGCGGCCCGCAATCGTCGGGCTCGTCAACGACAACGCCGGGTTCATACTAATCATCGCCAGAAACGGGGTCAGTTTTTTGACCAGCTGGGGTTGACTAAACGGAACACCAATTATATGTATCGATTTAGCAAAGCTCTTCACCAGACTAAGCTTAAACCGGCTCGTCAACGTCAAATTATTCATCAAATGATTACCGAATTGCGCGCTGATCAGAAGCGGGGAATTACCGCCCGAAATAAGTATGGCTCAGTTGCTCACCGGATTCATTTGATTCTGCACCCGCCCAAGAAATTAGTGCCGATTAACCATAATTATTGGCCAAACGCGATTTACAACGTTTTGATTTTCTTCATTATGTTTAACGTCCTTTACGGGATTACCTATTTGATTTCCAAACAAGCTCAGAACCAAAAGGGCGCCGCCGGGTTCGTTGGTCTACTGATTACTTCAATCGTGGCCGGACTCGGGATGCCGATTATTACCAGGCTCTTTGACGACCGGATTAAACACCAGCATAACGGTTTAGTCCGGGGACTGGTCATGATTTTAATGTTTGTGGCCTGGATGGCGGTCTTCTACCTCAGTACCCGCTTACCGAGAATGCTGAATCCGGTTCTTAACCCGTGGATTAACATTGCTTTAGCGATCGTGAGCTTGGGAGCGGCCTTCTGGGTTCACCATCGGTATGACGTCACGAGCGCTTTTCATGCTCGTCATTAAGCAATTGGTTCCTTGAGATGGGGGAAAATCATTGGTTAAACAATATCCTAACCCTAATGAACCAGCCTGGTTGAGTGCGCTTCGGGCTTCAATGCCGCTGGATTTAAGCTACATTCCGATCGGGCTAGCTTGCGGAATTTTACTTCACGCGGCGGGCTTCAACGTTTGGCTAACCGTTTTGATCTCAATTTTGGTGTTCAGTGGCGGGGCCCAGTTTATTATTGCCTCGCTGGTGTTGATCAAATCACCGTTGTACTCGGTGGTCCTGATGATGTTCTTCTTAGAATTGCGTTACGCGCTGCTGGGTTCAAGCCTTTCAAAATATTTGCAGGGGCACTCGAACCGGTTAACTTTTTTCTTCGCGATTTCGCTGAACGACGAAAACTACGCGATTAATTACCTGAAGTTTTCAACTGATAAAAAGTGGCAGCCCGAAGACGCGTTGCGGGTTGAACATGATTCACTTTTGTTCTGGACCGTTAGTAATTTAATTGGTAACTTCGCCGGTAACGCGGTCCGGATTAATTTAAACGTGGTCGAGTTTGCGTTGACGGCGTTGTTTATTTACATGATCGTGGTTCAAAATAAGGATTGGCTGAAGTTATTGGTAACGCTTTTGGCGGCGGTGATTGCGGTTTTGATGCTAATGCTGTTTAAGTCGACGTTAGGCATCGTGGTTGCCGCGGTGATTTCTTCACTGATCGGCTACGGGATTGAATCGTTGATTAGGCGTCGCACGAACCGCAGCCGGATGTTAAAAACGTTTAAGAATCCGGCGGGTCGGCCCGAAGAAGACGTTGACGATAAAGACTTTGGCGATAAGTTTTAGAAACGGGGAATTGTCGTGTGGGACACTGCTTTACGTTTTTGGCTGATTATAATTTGCTTCTTTGTCGCTTTAATCCCCCGCTTCGTGCCGCTTTCTTTTTTTCGGAAGCGGAAAATCCCGAAGTGGTTTAACGAGTGGATGAATTACGTCCCGATTTCATTATTTACCGCGCTAGTGGTTAAGGAATTGCTGATCACCAGGACTTATTCGTTTTCACTATCCGGAAAAGGCCCCGATTTGGTTGCCACGCTGCTGGTAATTTTAGTGGCGTCTTGGACCCGTTCGATGGCGCTTTCGGTAATCTTGGGTTTAGTTATGGTTTCCCTGTTATCGCTAATAATTTGAAAAATAAAAGGCTCCCGAAATTCTGATTTCGGGGGCTCTTTTTAGTGGATTAATTGGTTTATTTGTACATGTAATCTCTGGTGACCGGTAAGCCACTGCCGCTAGGGCCCTTGCAAATTAGGTACTGAAAATCGTCAATGTTTCCGGCTCTGAAGCCAGCGGCACATGATTGCAGGTAGAGGTCCCACATTCGAATGAAGCGGGTATCGAACATTTTCTTAACTTCTGGCAAGTGCTGCTTGAAGTTATGGTCCCAGACTTCTAAAGTCTTTTGGTACTGCCGGCGGGTTGATTCTAGATCGGAGATTTGCATCCCGTTAGCGATGATGTGGTGCAAGTTTTCGGTTAAACTCGGCACGTAGCCGCCCGGGAAGATCCATTTATCAATCCAGCCGTTGGTGCCGCCGCCCTGTTGACGGGTGACACCGTTCAGTAAGGCTAGGCCGTTGGGCTTTAGATACTGACTGACGAGGTTGAAGTATTCACCGAGGTTCTTCTTGCCGACGTGTTCGAACATGCCGATCGAAGTTACGTAATCGTAATGCTCGTCTTTGCCGATGTCACGGTAATCTTTGAGTTCAACTTTGGCTCGGTCGGTTAGTCCTTCAGCCTTAATCTTTTTCTCAACGTAATTGTATTGTTCTTGGCTAAGGGTGATTCCGGCAACTTTCAGGTGATATTTTTTGGCAGCCGTCAACATTAGGGTTCCCCAGCCGCAGCCGATGTCTAAGAAGGTTCGGTTAGGTTTCGGGTTCAGTTTTTTCAGGATAATGTTAACCTTGTTTAACTGGGCCTGGGTCAGGCTATCATCGGGACGTTTAAAATAGGCACTGGAATAAGTCATGGTTTTATCTAGCCACAATTTATAGAAGTTGTTGCCGATGTCGTAATGGTGCTGAATATCTTTTTTGCTAGCTTTTTCGGAATGTGAAAATTTAGGTAAGTATTTAACGTATTTCTTGCGGTTGTCCAAAAAACTGGATGTCTTTCGGTAAGCGGAAGCAATTAGGTCTTCGATGCTACCGTCAATTTCAATGTCCCCGTTCATGTATCCTTCACCGAGGGCGATTGAAGAATTATTCAAAATATCGTGAACCGGAATCTTGCGGTTAAACGTAATGGTGATTTTAGGATCGCCGTTTCCGTAAGTTTTGACTTTACCGTCCCAGAATTTGACCCGAAGCGGGATGTCAAAACTGGTTTTAATTAATTGATTATAGAAAGTTTTTTCAAACATCCGTATAAAATCCTTTCTTTCTAGAATTGTACCTAATTTATTATACGCTTGTTGACCTTAATTTTTTAAATTAAACAAAGCCTTCGGTGTTATAATCTTGGTTAGATTCGCAGTGAGGTGATTAAAAATCAAAAGGTGGTTATTGACGATCGGAACGATCTTAACTGTCCTGGTGCTTTTTAGCGGTGCGGTCGCGTTGCGCGGTCGGGGCGAACGAAATTACCAGTCGAGGATTCAACTGGGGCGCAACGCTGCGATCGGCCAGGATTATCAAGCGGCCGAGAATGATTTTCAGCTTGCGACCAGGACTCGCCCTGATTCCCGGGTCACTGTTAATTTGGTTGGCCAGACCCAATCTTTTCTTAACGGCCGTTCCGCACTAAAGCATCATCAGCTGGCTTTGGCGGTTCGTCAATACCATCGGGCACTCCGGATCGGTTCACTGCCGGCGATTAATCACCGGTCGGCCGTTCAGCTTCAGATGATTCGGGACTTGCAAAATAGTTCAAAACGATTCGCGGCGGTTTATAACCGGGCGATTCGCTTTAATCATGCTCATCATTACTACCGGTCTGGTCAATTAATTAACCGGACGATTAAGAATGATCCGCGGCTTCACTGGCGTTACTTCAGAGGAACGTTAGGCCGCTTTCGGCGGCTTGAACGACTGGACCGGGAGTCGGACTACAGTAACCAGGATCGCGTAACTTCTGGTTCAGTAGTTGATAAAAAATCGCCGCGTTTCACCCAGAATTTACTTAAAAAACGTAGTTATCAACGGGTTACTCGTCATGAATTATTAAAAGCCCGGACGTCAATTCGCCGGGCCGGGATTAAGGTTCAGGAAATGAGTAACCGGGATGTTGAGAATTTGATTCATCAGGCTCATCAGCACGGGATGTCGATTTATGAATACGCCAAAAAGAACTACTAATTTTGAGAGAATTTTAAAAGAATTAAAAAGTAACGTCAAGTATCGTCGGTTTGGGGTGCTGGCGCTGATTATCCTAATCATTTACCTAATGCGCAGGATGGCGACGGTCTTTCTATTAACCTTTATCTTCACGTTTGTGGTGATCAAGACTGCTAATTGGTTTCAGCGTCGCCTGAAGTGTCCCCGAATCTTAACGGTGATTTTGATTTACGGCTTGATTGTGGCCGGGCTGATTAGTTCAATCGCGGTGTACCTTCCTAAGTTAGCGGAACGGATTTTTACGGTTGGTCAGTCGCTGATCAGTTTTTACCGCAACCCGCACCGGGTAATCGGTCACGGACCCGATTTTTTTCATTACCGGTTGACTAAATTGCTGATCCGGTGGTTTTACCACTCGAACGGGATTTCGTTTTTTAAAACGTTTTTGCGTTCCGCAGTCTCCTGCGTTGCTAACGCCGGATCGATTGGAATTTCGGCGTTTCTGGCGCTGGTCTTGAGCTTTTTCTTCACGATCGAATTCAAGAAAATGAAGCGGTTCTCAAAACAGTTTTTGACTAGCGGCCACTTGCGCTGGTTCTTTTGTGACGTTTATTATTTTGCCCGAATCTTCTGCAGGACTTTTGGGGTGGTAATTGAGGCTCAGTTATTGATCGCAATCTGCAATACTTTGATTACGACCGCGGTTATGGCAATTTTAAAGATGCCCCAGCTTTTGGTTTTGTCAATCCTGGTGTTCTTTTTGAGCCTAATTCCGATTGCCGGAGTGATCATTAGTTTTGTCCCGCTTTCGCTGATTGGCTATTCGGCTGGCGGCATTAAAATGGTGCTTTATCTGGCAGTAATGATTCTGGCGGTCCACGCTCTAGAAGCCTACGTTCTTAACCCCAAGTTCATGTCGCACCAGACTAAATTACCAATTTTTTACACCTTTGTGGTACTGTTAGTGGGTGAAGAGATTTTTGGAAACTGGGGGTTAATCATCTCGGTTCCCGTCTTTACGTTCTTTTTGGACGTTTTAAAAATTCAGAGAATTTAGATTGATGAAAAATCAATTGATTTGATGTAAAATTGCTTTGATGAGTTTTATATGAGAGAGAGGTTAAAGTTATGGCAAAACTTGTATTAATTCGTCACGGTCAAAGTGAATGGAATCTGTCGAATCAGTTTACTGGCTGGATCGACGTTGATTTGAGTAAAAAAGGGGTTCAAGAAGCAATCAATGCTGGTAAGTTAGTTGATAAGGCTGGCTTAAAGTTTGATTATGCTTTCACTTCAGTTTTGACCCGAGCAATTCGGACTTTGCATTACGTTTTGTATTATTCCCACCAATTATGGGTTCCGGAAATGAAAACTTGGCGCCTTAACGAACGTCATTACGGCCGTCTGCAAGGCTTAAATAAGCATAAGACCGCTGAAAAGTACGGTTCTGAACAGGTTCATATTTGGCGGCGTTCTTATGATACCTTACCACCGTTATTGAAGCCGACTGATAAGGGTTCAGCGGTTCATGACCGCCGTTACGCTAATTTGGATCCGAACATTATTCCCGGCGGTGAAAACTTGAAAGTGACGTTAAAACGAGTAATGCCGTTATGGGAAGATCAGATTGCGCCGAAATTATTGGACGGTAAGAACGTGGTAATTGCGGCTCATGGTAATTCCTTACGGGCTTTAACTAAGTATATCGAACGAATTAGTGACGATGACATTATGAACTTAGAAATGAAGACTGGCCAACCGGTTGTTTATGACTTTGATGATAAGTTACACGTTACTAATAAAGTTAAATTAGGTGATTAGTTAAGTTTTCAATTCAGTAATTGATTTAAATTTAAAGGAACCAATTTTTATGGAATTGGTTCCCTTTGTTTTAACTAACATTAGTGTTTAGGAAGAAGGATTGAGATAATGATGACTAACGATCAATTAGTTGACCAAAATGGTAAAAATTATAATCGGGCAATCATGGTCTTAATTTTGCTGGTCGGCGGTTTCTTCACGATGCTGAACGAAACGATGCTGGCGACCGCTTACCCTAAATTAATGAGTTACTTCAGTATTAACGCGTCAACGGTTCAGTGGTTAACCAGTTCGTTCTTGATGGTGAACGGGATTATGATTCCACTGACGGCCTGGTTAACGGAGCGTTTTAACACGAAATGGCTTTATTTGTTTTCGGTGATCATTTTTGAAGTTGGCACGATTCTGGCCTATTTTGCCAATAATTTTCCGGTACTCTTGGTTTCACGGATCATTCAAGCCGTCAGTGTTGGAATCGCGATGCCGCTTTTTCAGACGATCATGCTTGAGATTTATCCAGTCAAGCAACGCGGGGCCGCGATGGGGTTAGCCGGCCTAGTAATTGGCTTGTCACCCGCGGTAGGCCCAGTACTGTCGGGATGGATCGTCGATCACGCT